>CAIUKX010000211.1 GCA_903899795.1 uncultured Flavobacteriales bacterium | reverse complement strand
TCCGGTTATCCGATTTTAATTTCGTAATCCGGCTTGTGCGGAGCTTAGTTAGATAATTCGGGATGTAAAAGTGATTGTTATATGCAAAAAGGCCAAGATTTGTCCCCACAATATATTCATTGTTAAATCGCTGAAGAACACTTCTAGGCTTATAACTTAGCGAGTAATGCGAAGTCAATTTCCCTTGAAAATAACGGTTAATAGAAGAGGATGAAATAAATAATACACTGTTGTTTGATGTGGAAGCAAAACCGTAACAATTAAAGTAGGTAATGTTCAGTTTTTCTTGGAAATTTAGATTTTTGTCAAGACGGATAATTCCAATTTTTGTACCGATCAGATAATTACTGTTATCCTCAGTTACATCCGTGATATATCCATTTGAATGGTGCAAATCGATTTCCCGAAGTTCATTTTCTTTTTTGATAAATAAATGACCACTGGCTGTCCCGATAAAAAGGATTTCATTGATTTTTTTAATCAAACTAATTTTTCCCGATAATTCAGGAATATTTTCGTAATAAAGGTCATAGAGATGTTTGCAATAAAAAACGCCTTTTTCGATCGTCGAAACCCATAATCCCGATTGACGGTCAAATAAAATGTCGGAAACAGTCAGACGTTCCAAATATCGATTTTTTACGACGAGATTTTCATCTAATTCGCAAAGACCGCCAAGCATTAGTCCAACCCAGATTTGTCCATTGTCAGAAAGTTCGAAATTGATAGTACTTTCTTCAAAATGAATCTTTTTGAACTCACCATTGTTGCCAATAAAGACCAAATCGTGTAATAAAAGAAAGTAAAATCCTTTCTCTGTTTTTCGGATAAAATTTCGTTCTTCACCCAAGCTAAATTGGAAGGGAAATCGCTTTAATAGTTTGTCATTTTGAACTAAAATATAAAAATACTGTTGAACCCTTGGATTCACTTTTAACTTGATCAAAACATAATGGTCCTGAATTTTTAAATAACACAATCCGGCATATTTTTTACTGTATTTTTCAGTGAGATTGTAGATCTCTTTTTTTTTGAAATTATACACGAAGGTTTCTGTAAACGTCGAAAAGTAAATATTGGAATCTGAATCAATAAATAAATTTGGAACAACTTGATTATTGCTTAAAACAAGTTTTGATATTTCTTCTGATCCCTGAATAGAGAAGGCCGAATCATTTTTTATTTTGTAAATTCTGGATAGTGAATTAATGATAAACATTTCACCCTGCTTGTTTTCAGTAACGGCATAAACGGCAGATTCACTCACAGGAATATTTTTGCAAACAGGAATAAATTCAGTACCGTTATGCTTTGCAATTCCATATTCTGTGAAAGTCCAAACATACCCTTTCCGGTCTTGATAAAAATTATAGACTTCGGTTGAAGGTAATCCACGATTGATGCCCAATTGCTCAAATTTCAATTTTTGTGAATGCACATTTTCTGTGCAAAAAAGCAATAAAAGAATACAGTAGAGAATTTCTTTTCGTATAGTGAGCATTGCTCCAAAAATAGCTAATAATAGAGTATCATTTTAGTTCATGTGCCAAAAACCTATCCAACGGTCGAATAGTTTATTTATCAAATAACACATCGGACATAAGTGATTTGTTATTAGTTGGTTGTATTGTTTTTAGTGTGCCCGGTTAAACCAAAACAGTTGATTTTTTTCATGGAAAACGGCACTTTTTTGCTGAAAAAAAAATCGGATAATTGGTCTTGTGCCAAAAACCTATCCTGTGGTATTTCTTACGGATTTATAGTCGTGATCTTTGCCCAAAATTAATTATTGATTAAATCTCAAATTAGAATGAAAACATTTACAAGAATGAAAAAAACAATCAACACCTTACTCCTTATGATTTTGCTCGGGAATTCCGCTTGGGGCCAAGTCCTAGTAAACAAAGGCTTTGAAGCTGCCTGTGCTAACACTAGTAATTCGTTTTACCTTGGGTGTATTCCCAACTGGATTTCCACTTCTGGGACACCTGATACTCAAAGTGCATTCGGTGCTGCATACCAAGGAAGTAAATATGCACATTGTTATGCGAAATGGGATGGTGGCTGCGTACATCCACAATTATCGGAAGGTATCGCTGTTAATTATGCATTTCAAAATGGAGCAACTTATAAAATTACTTATGCAATAAAAGTTGGTACAGGAATTAATTTAGCAACTCAATCTCTCGATTTAAATTGGATGTTGACAAACGGATTAGTGAATCAAGGGGCTATGGGAGCTTGTATACCTTCAGAATATACACCGAATATTCCTGCAGGAAGTCAATCTTTACCAACGCCTTCTTATAATTCGACTTCATGGACATTAAATCAGCAAACATTTACTGTAAACGGAAATTTCAATCAAATGTGGTTAAGATGCAACGTAAATTCTACTGTATTAAATGCATTGGGGAGTTGCAATATACTAATTGATAATGTGATTATCGAAAAAATCTGTATCCCAACACCTACTATTACAAGTGCATCATCTTTTTGTCTTGGTTCACCGTTGACATTTACAGGATCTGCAACAAATTGCACAGTAACAAACAACGTATGGACTTTAGTAGAATGTACCTCAACGGGTGGAGCAGTAACCGGATCTGTAGAATGGTGGAGTCCTTGGGCAACCGGTGCACCAGGAACGTTGACTATCCCACCTGTAACAAGCGGGGGACCAACCATTGCTTGTGGTAAATATTACAGAATCAAATTGGCAGTTCAAAATGCCTACACAACTTGGTCAGAAACGACAAAAATCATTTACATCAATTGTCCTCCAAGCTTCAAACTGAAAGGAAGTACTTCAACAATTTGTACAGGAGATGCTGCACTTCTTAATGCGACCATGAATGTTGGTAGCAACAGTATTTATTACCTTACTTGGACTCCGATTTCACCGGCTGGACCAGCAATTTACAACGGATCATTAGCTGGAGTAAGCGTTAGTCCATCTGTTACGACAACCTACCAAGCCAATGTAACTGATCTAATGACCGGATGTTCAAGCACAATGCAATGGACGGTTAATGTTGTGAAGAATGATCCTACATTCAGTTTGTACATCAATACCTTGCCAGCATCGTACTTCACAGTTGCATTAACAGCAAATGATCCAAATGGTTATAGTAATTCTGGATTCTACTACTCATTGAAAATTGAAGAATTAAACAGTACCGGAGGTTCATATTACCAAGATAATGGAACGGATTGCTGGTGGAATTACCCTAATCAAGAAACATTCCAGGGATATACAAGCACTGGAACAGGAACATTTACACAAACACCTTGGGGATCTTGCCCGGCTCCAACCGGACAATTCTTGTACAACCACACATACCGGATCACTCGTGGTGTTTGGAATGATCAGTGTCCTGTTAAATATTTTTCAATGATTATTACACCTGCTAGATCTGCAGATGGACATACGATGATAGCTTATGAAGATTTGAACGCACCTGACTTCAGTCAAGCAGCATCAATCAATACAGTTAGCAAAGACGAACTGTCAATTTTTCCTAATCCAAGCAATGGTTTATTCACAATTGAATTAGCTTCAAGTGAAAATACAAATTTTGAAATTTACAATATACTAGGTAAAAAAGTAAAATCAGTTCAACAAACAGGAGCTAAAACAACGTTAGATTTAAGTGATTTTCCAAAAGGTATTTACTTTGTGAACATCCTTTCAAACGGTAGTCAAATCACTAAAAAAGTAATAATAGAATAAAGTTTTGAAGCGAGTTAGTAGTTCTTAAAATAAAAGAAATACTCCACTAAGAAATTTCAAAAAAGGAAAAGGTATCATGCGAAAGTGTGATACCTTTTTCTTTTGACCCTACGACTTCCCCCTTGTAAAAGGTAGTTTTTTTACCAAAACCCCAGACCTTTCAAAACCAGCCACCACCCGGAATTATGTAATAGATTTCTCGAATCATGTAACAGCCCAAGAATAAAAGCAGCGCACTTTTGTGTACTGAATTGTTGTTCAGTATTTACATCTATTGAAATGAATGTTTTTTCAATTTTAAGTCTACTACTTCTCTGCACTATAACTGGTGCGAATCGTTTATTCAGTCAAGAAATTCTTCAGGAAGTAATTGGTTCAGCAGGAATGTATGTCACATCACCTAATGGTTCAATGGCTTGGACAATAGGTGAGGTAACTATTGATACCTATATGAACTCGTCTAATTTTTTAACGCAGGGATTTCATCAGCCGGAGCGTGTTGCTACTGTTGTTAATTCTGACTTTTTTATTCCAGAAGGATTTTCACCCAATAATGATGGTATTAACGATGTATTGGTGATCAGAGGAATCGAGAAGTATCCAAATAATTCGATCCAAATTTTTAACCGTTGGGGAGATAAAGTCTATGAGTGCAATGGCTACAAAAATAAATGGGATGGGAAGTCAACAATGGGAATTACGATCGGTGGTAACGATCTGCCTGTAACAACCTATTTCTATTTATTTGACTTTGGTGATGGTTCTAAAATTCGGAAAGGAACCATTTATTTAGATAGATAAAGTCGAAAAGAGATTATTGAAGATCAACAAATAATATAAAGTATGAATAAGGCATTTTTTTTAGTATTCGGTATTGTTGCAATTACAATTTTTCAGTTGTTTACAGTAAATCTGTTGGCCCAAGCTCCGCAGGCATTTAAATACCAGTCGATAGTCCGAAATAGTATCGGAACTCCGATGTCAAGTACAAATATTACTATTAGGGCATCTGTGCGAGAAGGTTCTGGAACCGGTACTTCTTTGTATCAGGAAACACATGCAGTGACAACCAATCAATTTGGCTTAATTAACCTTGAAATTGGAAATGGAACCGCTCAAAGTGGAAGTTTTCCGGGAATAGCATGGGGAACAGGAACAAAATGGATGGAAATCGAAGCTGATTTTGGAACTGGTTTTGTTCCGATGGGATCTTCTCAACTGTTAAGCGTTCCTTTTGCACTGAATTTTGTTCCGGGACCAGCGGGTATCAATGGACTTCCAGGAACAAATGGAACCAACGGAACAGACGGAATCGATGGACTAAACGGCTTAGCAGGAACGAATGGAACCAACGGAGTAGATGGGATTGATGGACTAAACGGCTTAGCAGGAACAAATGGAACTAACGGAGTAGATGGG
>CAIUKX010000210.1 GCA_903899795.1 uncultured Flavobacteriales bacterium | reverse complement strand
ATCCAAATATACCCGGTGCACCCGTTTCGAAATGCTTGTCATTACTTCGTAGGGTATTGTTCCCATCGCGGTTGAAAATGTTTCAATGGTTTGATGGTTTCCGATGATTTCCACGGTTGTTCCGGGAATGACTTTCATTCCTGTAACGTCGACCATGATCATGTCCATACACACACGCCCAAGTACAGGACATATACTGTCATTGATGACCACTGATCCAACACCATTGCTTAATGAACGGCGGAATCCATCGGCATATCCGACAGGGACAATGGCTATTTGCCGTTCGTGATCAGCGATGAATGTCCGGCTGTAACCCACACTGTCACCTTGCTGAATGGTTTTAATTTGAGAAATGCTGCTCTTCCAAAAAATCGAAGATTGCAATTTTGATCTCAACAGAGGATTGGTGCTGTAACCGTACATCCCGATTCCCAATCGAACCATTTCAAACTGTGCTTCCGGAAAACGGGCAACGCCTTCGGAATTGAGAATATGCCGATCAAAGGAATAAGATAAATGTTCTTGTAACTGTTCGCAACCGATTGTAAATCGTTGAATTTGAAGCTCCGTAAAATCACGACTTGCTAAATTATCAGAATCTGCTAAATGCGAATACACACTTTTCACTTTCACTTCCGGCTGTGCCTGCAAGGTCTCAATGATTTGTCCGATCTCGGAAAGTTCAAATCCCAATCGTGTCATTCCGGTGTTCAGTTTCAGGTGAATCGGAAAATCGGATTTCCCGGCAAAAATCAATTCTTTGATGAACTGATCCAATTGATCGAAGGAATAAATCGCAGGTTCAAGCTGATGCAGAATGCAATCTTCAAATCCGTCTTCTTCGGCGTTCATCACCAAAACCGGAAGAGTAATTCCCTGATTGCGCAATTCAACGCCTTCATCTGCATAGGCAACACCGAGGTAATTGATGCCTTGCTGTTCATAAAAACGAGCCATTTTCTCCGTTCCCGAACCATAGGAATTCGATTTCACCATCGCCAATAACTTGGTTTCGGGTTTCAGGTAACTTTTGAACACACTTAGGTTGTGACGAATTGCATTCAAATCAATTTCCAAGAAAGTCTTGTGATTTTTCAAACGGAACTGTCGTGCTACTTTCTGCATATCGGCTTTGCGTGATCCTTTGATCAAAACCACACTGTTTTCAATCGATTCAATGGGCATCGACCCTTCGAGATAAATGACTTTATTCGGATGAAAAGGTGCAATAATTTTGTCGAGTTCGGTTTTCTTGTTTTTTGAATTTTCATCCAGCCCGATGATCACAACACGTTCTTTTTTATCAGCCACGGAATACTGATATTCCAAGGATTGGGTCAAGGCATCGAAATCGAGATTATACGTGTCGTTAATGATCATGTTTCCGTTGATGCCGTCGAACGTTTCCATTCGCAATGCCAAACGGGGAAGCATTTCAATTTTAGAGCGAAGCAATTCCGTGGAAACAGAAAATTGCTCTGCAAGACGAATCGCCAATGACAAATTATGGATGCTGATTTTATCCGAAAAAGGTAAAACGGAAGCAAACGGTTGAACATTCGCATCCGAAACGGCAATTCCATTGATGGTACTTCTCTGTTCTTCCGATAAAGCGATCGAATTGTGAAAATAAGTTATTGCACAAGTACTGAACAAAATCAATTTTTCAGCGAGGTGCTGTTCTTTAGAAGTGAAATTTTGCCGGTGAGCCGAACCGAAAGCAGTAAAAATTCCGATTGTCGGCTGAATGATTTCTTTCAGGCGAAGCATTTCATCCGGTTTCGAAATCCCTACTTCGATCAGCGCGACATCACAATTTTCATGCAGTTCAAAAAGTGACAAAGCAACTCCCAGTTGAGAATTAAAACTTTTGGGGCTCCGAATCACTCTTAATTGCGGAGAAAGAAGATGATAACTCCATTCTTTCACCATAGTTTTTCCCACACTGCCGCTGATGGCAACTACAGGATACGAAAATTGTTCGCGGTGAACTTTCGCCAGTTCCTGCAAAGCCCATAAGGTATTTTCAACTTGGATAAATGCTGCCTCGGGATAATTTTCAGAATCTATTTCATCCGAGATCACAAATAACCGGACTCCCTTTTCATACGCTTCACGGATGAATCCATGTCCGTCTCTGAAATCGCCTTTCAACGCAAAAAACAGAACTCCGTCGCCGTGCACAATCTTTCGCGTATCAAAGGAAATGGAATTGACAATTGTATTCACCGGAGCATTCAGCGAACGTCCTTTCGTGATCTCACAAATTGCAGTATATGAAAAATGGATTTTCAAAGTGTCTTTTTATTATAACAAGAACGACAAAGCGGTTTGTAAGAATCGACATCTCCCAGCAGAACCAGGTCAGTATCTTCGACAATCCGTTTTGAAAATTGAGCTAAGTTACCACAAGAAACACAAACGGCGTGTACTTTTGTAACATACTCCGCAATAGCCATTAACTGCGGCATGGGACCAAAAGGAATTCCCTTGTAATCCATGTCCAGTCCCGCAATCAGTACCCTTACACCCTGATTAGCAAGAAAGGTGCAAACATCAACGATTGCCGGATCAAAAAACTGGGCTTCATCAATGGCTACGATTCGTTCTTCTTTCCAAAAATTGAGAATTTCAGATGAATCTTTCACCGCAATCGCTTCGAAACTTGCTCCCTGATGACTCACGATAGAATCTTCGCTGTAGCGATTATCCAATACAGGCTTAAAAAGAATAATTTTTTGATTGGCAAACTGAGCTCTTTTCAACCGGCGAATCAACTCCTCGGTTTTACCTGAAAACATCGAACCGCATACTAACTCTATCCAGCCGTGGGCTCTGCCATTTTCAGGAAATTGTTCCAAAAACATAAATTATTTCATTTTAAGGTTATCAACACTAAGCGGAAGACAATTTTTTTTGAGCGTCATTTTCTATAATCCGATCCTCCGTATTTTTATCGAATCAAAGTTGTTGCCCTGTTTTTCCTTTTCTGTGAAAAGGGGTGCAACGTTGTAAAAATATTGAAAAAATTGATTTTTAGACAGGATTATGGGAAATTTTGGTTCGAAAGAAAACATATTGAATGAAATCGAAGGATTGTTCAAAAAAATGAACAGCGGGAAATTAACATTGGATGAGCTGGAAGATTTGGTTTCCCTTAGTCGCGAATTGCACGAACGCACGGTTATTCTACGTTACAAAGCTTTTGAAGAAAAAGTGTTCGGTGAACGTCCTGCTGTGAAAGATATTGAATCCTTTTCAACTCCGGCGGCTCCAGCTCCGGTGATAGAAATTCCTTCAATGGAATTGACAGTTGAGGAAGAGGAATTGGAAATCATTGAAGAACCAATTCTGGATGAATCTGAGGAAATTTCAGAAGATGAAACCGAAGAATCTGACGATGCTCCAAGTTTCGAAATAGATGTAAAAGTAAAAGACGAACCGGTATTTGGTTTCAGCTTGTTCGACTCTGCTGAGGAGGAAGAAAACGAACCAGTTTCCGAAACAAATAATTCGACAGTTGAAGTTGAAATTACAAGCGACATCGAGGATGAATTAGAAGAAGAAATTCTACCGGTTGATGAAGAAGAAAAAGAAGCAATTCAGGCTGAACTTCCGGAAGCTGAACCACAGGCAGAAACATCGAATGAGACTGCACTTCAGGGAGAAAAACCGATGTCAGATATTGAAAGAGCACATGCTGAAAATTTAGCTCGTTTTTTCAGTAAAAAACAGGAGCAGGAACAACAAGAAGCTGCTGCAGCCATTGAAAATGAAAAACAAGCCAATATCCTGAGTTCGTTCACATCCAAAGAGGATGATTTCGAAGAAGTTGAGGAACGTTCTTATGGTTCAACCGAATCGATCTTTGACCATGAAGAGGAAGTGGAAAACGAACTCGAAGAAGAAAATGTAACTTCATTCCACGAAGAAGAAATGCACGAAGAAGAATTCATACTGGAAAATGAAACACATCACGAAGAACCGGTTGCTAGTTATGACAGTCCGTTCCAATCGGAATCTGCAACTCAAGTGGTAGAAGCGCCGGTAAATAATTTGGCATCTTCAACTTTTGTACACAAATTCAACCAGGTTCAAAGTGAATTATCTGCTTCACAATTCGGATTGGTGAAATTGGATTCACTTTTGGGATCTTTCGGATTGAACGAACGACTGCAATTCATCAACGAACTTTTCGACGGTTCAAGTGAAGCATTTTCCATCGCCATTAAAAACTTGGATCAACAACCATCGTCAGAACATGCTCGCTCTAAAGTAGCAGAATGTGCTGTTGAAAACAATTGGGATGTGGAAAGCGAAACAGTGGCTGAATTCATGCAAAAAATCATCCGTCGCTATGCATAAACTTTTTCTCTTCCTTCTAATTGGCCTGATTCGCTTTTCTGCTTTCGGACAAATTGAGGAAGTGCGAAGAATAACACAAACCTTATGTTCACCTGAATTTCACGGTCGCGGATACGTCAACAAAGGCGATTCCATTGCTGCGTCATTCATTGTTGAAGAATTTAAAAAACTGGGCATCAAACCCCTGAAAAGAAAGAAATACCTTCAGCCGTTTCAGTTGGACGTCAATACTTTTCCAGGAAAAATGAATGTCGCTATGGGAGACAAATCTTTGAAACCCGGTGTTCATTTTTTAGTCGCTCCCGAAAGTTGCGGTTATCAGGGTAAATGGAAACCAAAATTGATCCCTGTTTCAACGGCTCTCAATCAGGAATTGCTATTGAATGAAATCCGGCAAATCAAAAGCGGTTCGAATTACAATTGTCTTGCCTTCAACTTCAAAGGAATCGGTAAAGATACTTTGAAACAATTAGCTGGATTAACGGATCAAGTAGCCGAGATTGTTCCGGTGATTGAAATTGTCAACAGTAAATTCACATGGTCAGTAGGTCGGAGTCAATGCAAAAATGCGTTCATTCAAGTTCAGGATTCTGTTTTTCAAGATGGCAAAGAATGGAACATTAATATTGAATCTAAATTTATCCAAAACTACCATTCCCAAAACGTAGTCGCTTTTCTGCCGACAAAAAACAAAAAAGCAAAAACACTGGTATTCAGCGCACATTACGATCACTTGGGACAAATGGGAACGAATACTTATTTCCCCGGAGGAAACGACAATGCGAGTGGAACAGCGATGTTGCTGAGCATGGCCAAATACTTCAAGGAACATCCATCCAATTACAATCTCGTTTTCATCGCTTTTGCCGGAGAAGAAGCAGGATTGGTCGGTTCAAAATATTTCGTGGAACACCCGATGATGAAATTGGATAAAATCAGTTTTTTGATCAATCTCGACATCATGGGAAGCGGTGAAGAAGGGATTACCGTCGTGAATGCTACTCAGTATGAAAAAGAGTTCGAAACTTTACAAAAAATCAACGAAGAAAATCACCTGTTAGCCCAAGTCAAAAAACGCGGCCCCACCCAGAATTCGGATCACTATTGGTTCACCACGAAAGGAGTTCCTGCGTTTTTCATTTATACGATGGGACCGAACAAAAACTATCATGATATTTTCGACACCTACGAAGCACTCAGCTTTAAGGAATATGATGATATCACAACATTGTTGGTGAAGTTCGTTGAGAAGTTTTAACCTAAGCAGAGAAACTAACATTTCATTGTTGGTTCTATTTTTTGGGAAGAAAAGTTAACTCGAAGAAAAAACATAACTTAGTGAAAATAGGTTTGTTCAACTAACTTTCGTCAAGAGATATGCAAAATTTCACTGAAAAACTACAATCTACAGCCGATCACTTCAAAAACGGAGATTTGAGTCTTGGCTACCGAAAGTTGGTGGATTGCGTTCTCGATACCAAAGATTTACGTCTGTACGAAAAAATCATTGAACTTACCGAGTGGAAAGAAACCAATGTTCCGTCGAAAGAATTGCTCTACCAAAAGCTGAACGATTTCATTCATAAACTGGCGCGCATTGAAATTCCAGCTATCAAACAAAAAGAAGTACTCCTGAAAGCTAAAAGCGTTTCCAAAAAATACGGTCGTGGAAATTTTCAATTGGGAAAAGTTTCTTTAACTGTCAAACAAGGCGATGTCTGGGGATTAGTAGGTGAAAACGGAAACGGAAAAACGACCTTGCTTCGGATTTTAGCCAAAGATTTAAGTTACGATTCTGGGGAAATCAATTACAGCATTCAAAAAGATGTCGAGTCGGAATACGATCTCAGAACCAAATTGACTTATATTCCACAACGAACACCCAAGTGGCACGGATCTCTCAAAAGTAACCTGAAATTTGCAGCAGCACATTATGGAATTAAAGGGGAAGAAAACGAACTTTTGGTCAATATGATGATCATTCGTTTCGGACTGTGGCATTTCAGAAAACACAACTGGAATGAACTTTCATCGGGTTATAAAATGCGATTCGAATTAGCTCGTACTTTTCTCAGAGCACCGAAAATTCTACTTCTCGACGAACCGTTGGCGAATCTGGATGTTTTGGCACAGCAAATTGTTCTGGAAGATCTCAAAAACTTATCCCAAAGTCTCGCGAATCCAATCGGAATTATCCTGAGTTCACAGCAATTGTTCGAAGTGGAAAAAGTTTCGGATAAAGTTTTATTCCTGAAAGACGGTAAACCAACCCATCTTTCCGATGCGAATGACGGGGAAGAAAATTTATGCGTGATGGAACTCGATGTAGAATGTTCACGCGACGAATTGAGCGAAGCATTGGATCGGATCAAAATCCGGGAAATCGATTTCAACGGTAGCATGTATATATTGACCATCAATCAGGCGAATGGTTTCAACAAAGTACTTTCGGCATTGATCAAAAAAGGAATTGAGATCAAGTACGTCCGTAACATTTCTCAGTCCACCAAACGCTTGTTTTTATAAAATAAATCTCCGAGGTATATGAATCCTTTCAAGAAAATAAATACACACCTTCTCGAGAATTATCCATTGATGTGGCATTCAAAAGTGCTTCAACTTTCCATTGCCGCAGTTGTTATGTGGATTCTTTCGTTTGTTGTTGGATATTCTAATACAACTATTGAAGTACTTCAGAAGTATGAAATCTTAACCTACTATTTCGAAGGATATTTCGTGCTGTTTCATGCAATCTACTGCTTGATTATCATCTGTCTTTGGGCCTTTTCTTTTTACCGACACAATGCATTTAAGAGCTTTTACCCACTCAAAAAGAATTATTTTATCCAACTCTTTTTTCACCTGTTCATTCCGTTTGTGTTCTTACTCAGTGCTTATTATCCCTACACCATTGGTATGAAAACAAAAATGCATACCTATTACAATGAAAATGAACTCAAAAAAGATTTGGATGTTTTAAACAAAGCTTTTCCTTTTTTGGTTACCTATTCAAGTGATTACAATTTTGAGAACCGGGTTTATCCGAATCCGTATCCTTTAAAGGTGATCAACTATGATGAAAACAATAATGATTGGAGGAATACGCCTAACGCTTATATCAGAAATCCTGAAAAGGATGGAGAAAAATACATCCGTTACTATCCGGAAGATCATGAAAAAAACACGGTTAAGGTAAGTGGAAAAAAACTACAAGTCTATAGTTCAGTCCAAAAAAGGAAATACCCCGAAGATACCCAAGAGATTATTGTTAAATTCTACAAGGAAAGTGAATTGGATCATCCTAGTTATAATTCTATTCTCAACTTTTCATCTGTTTTGGTAGATCCAAATGTAGATGAATATGCAAAATCATTTTCCTGGAAGGAAGATGACTTCTTGAGATTTTTCTTATATTTTGGAGAAGATCAATCGGAAAATTACAAGCAAAAGTATGCTGCGGAAACCTATTCACTGATCAAACGCAAGGAATACGGAAAAATGCAGCAACGCATCGATGACTTTGAAAGTGTTTGTGCCAAATATGAAATCGCGACTTTAATTAATTCCCAACACCTGATTCGGTATTTAAAGTACAAGAACTTTAAGAATTTCGATCATGACATTATTGCGACATCTGACCATCATTATGGAAAACAATTCATCCAAAATGAAGTCAATAAATTGCAATCCTTGCTGAATCACAAGAAAGATTTCATTGCTTCGATGACCTATCAGCACTGCTATTTTTATGACTCGGGTTCACTAAGAAATATCATCAGTAACTTCAAGCGCGACAAAACATCGGTTTTAGCCAATTATTCCTTGGTGTCCCATTTGTTCCTGGCTTTCATACTTATCTGGATCTTTTTGAGTTTCGAATTTTTCACCATTCGCAATTTTGTAATAACTATTCCGATCATGGCTGTCGTATTTCTGCTCAATGTCTTTGCATACCTTGGTTATCTTAATATCGATCCATCCAGTCGATCCGAAGCCTTTTTACTGACTTCACACCTCATTACCTTTACATTCATTATCGGATTAACGTGGCTGGGACTAAAAAACAAGCGAATCAAGCGATCACTGTTAACTGTGTTTGTAAACCTATGTTATTGGATTTTTCCGGTTTATCTGATTACACTTGTACTAGCCTATCACTCAGTATTTATTAGCCTAAGAAGTGATGCCGGTGCATTAGTAATTCGAGATATTATCATTAATCCCTACCTTTTCTTCTTCTTTGCATTAGTCGGTTTACTCGCGTTTTTTGGAATTCTCCGCAAATGGAAAGCTTATGCAGAATAAGAAAAAACAAAATATTTTTCAAAATATATTTGCTATTCCAATTATTCATTTTATATTTGATTAATAATTCGTCAAATAAATGTTTAATTAATGAGCAGTTTAAAATTTTTAAAAGTAGGAGATCAGGCGCCACAGTTTATTTCGTTGGATCAGGATGGAAAACAAATCTCTTCGTCCGACTTTGCCGGGAAGAAATGGGTCATTTACTTCTACCCGAAAGATCAAACCCCTGCTTGTATTAATCAAGCCTGTAGCTTGAGAGACAACTATAGTATCTTATTAAAAAAGGGAATTCAAATCATCGGTGTCAGTGCCGACAGTCAAAAATCCCATGTCAGATTCATTTCCAAACAAAGTATTCCATTTCCATTGCTGGCCGATGTCGAAAAAGTCGTCATAAAAGCATTTGGAGTTTGGGGAACCAAAAAGTTTTTGGGAAGAACCTATGATGGAATTCATAGAACCACCTTTTTGATGGATGAGAAAAATACGATTGTAGGTATTATCGAAAAACCCAAAACAAAAGTCCATGCAGCTGAGATTTTGGAAATTTATGACCATTTTAAATAATTTTTATTGCGCGTAAATAGATTACGTTCTAGTACGTGCATCTTTGTAAAAATAAACGGAAAATAATAATAACCCTTCGTTACAAGATGCCAACGATCATCTTCAAGCGAAACAAAACAAAAACGATATGGCAGTTAAAGAAGTTAACCCAGACAAATTGAAAGCACTTCAACTCACAATGGAGAAGCTTGATAAAGCATACGGAAAAGGAACCGTTATGAAACTAGGAGATGCTCCGATTGTTGACATTGAAGTGATCTCTTCCGGATCGATTACATTAGACCTTGCTTTGGGAATCAATGGATTTCCAAAAGGAAGAGTGGTGGAAATCTACGGACCTGAATCATCCGGTAAAACCACTTTGGCAATTCACGCAATAGCAGAATGCCAAAAACAAGGAGGGATCGCAGCTTTTGTAGATGCGGAGCACGCTTTCGATCAATTTTACGCTCAGAAACTAGGTGTAGATGTGGGTAATTTATTGATCTCTCAACCGGATAACGGTGAACAAGCTTTAGAAATCGCGGATAATCTGATTCGTTCAGGCGCTGTCGATTTAGTGGTCATTGACTCTGTTGCTGCATTGACACCGAAAGCTGAAATTGAAGGAGAAATGGGTGATTCACAAATGGGATTACAAGCTCGTTTGATGTCTAAAGCTTTGAGAAAATTAACCGGATCAATCAATAAAGCAGGATGCTGCTGTATTTTCATCAACCAATTACGTGATAAAATCGGTGTAATGTTCGGTAATCCTGAAACAACAACCGGAGGTAACGCATTGAAATTTTACGCTTCTATTCGAGTAGATATCCGAAGAGCAAGCCAAATTAAAGATGGAGATGAGATAATCGGAAATCACGTGAAAGTGAAAATTGTGAAAAACAAATTAGCTCCGCCTTTCCGTAAAGCTGAATTCGATATCATGTATGGAGGAGGAATTTCAAAATCAGGAGAGATTGTTGACTTGGGAGTTGAACTAAACATCATCAAAAAAAGTGGTTCATGGTTCTCCTATGGTGAAACGAAACTAGGACAAGGTAGAGACGCTGTAAAACAAATTATCGTCGATAATCCCGAACTAATGCTCGAACTGGAAAATAAGATAAAAGATGCTCTTGCTACACCTGGTACAGTTGTACCAATGTTGGAACAAGACTAACTGCATATCGTTAAGAACAGCGTCTGGAAACAGGCGCTGTTTTTTTATGCCTAAACCCGATTTACTCTCATAAGCGAATCACCTGAAGTCAATTAATAAATTTTCAAAACCATGGGGACATATTCAAAACTACAGGGAGAAGTAATGATATTATACAATAACTTCTATGGAAGTCTGATCTAAAGTTCTATCGAGTATATCTGAAAAGAATCAATAAAAAGTGAAATAATATAAATAGGCCTTGTATTTCGTGGTTTTTCAACGCGTTGAATCGAGATAAATTAAACAGGAAGCTCATGGAGTTTACGGAATGAGATCACCGGTTTAATCTCGATTCAAAAGGCTGAAAAAGAATTTGCAGAAATAGAGATACTTCTAGGTGGGAACGAAAAATGCAAATTCAATGAAATACACAGCCTTGACTTTTTGTTTCTTTTGCGTCAAGGCAAAAGAAAAAAGTAATATCTACTAGACCTAAAGATTAGGTACTCCCCATTAAAAATAAACCAAACCACAGAAAACCACTTTGTAACAATCTAAACAACCAAAAAAGAAGTAGCTTTGGAATCAATTTCATTCCAAATGAAAAAGTGGATTCCAACATTATCTCTGTTAATCTGCTGCATGATCTGGGGAACCACTTTCGTTGCAGTAAAAAATGTTTCTTCTCAAATTGATCCCTTTTTGCTTTCGATACTTCGAAATGGAATAGCTGTATTTGCTTTGTTGCCAATCATTGTTCTTACAAAAAACAGCGGGAAACTCAAAAACAAAAAATCAATCAAAGATGGGGCAATATTGGGATTGATCCTTTCTACCATCTACGTCGTACAAACCATAGGTTTACAATTTACAACATCAACACATAGTGCTTTTATAACCTGTTCAGCAGTGATTATGGTTCCATTAATGCTTGTACTATTCGGACATCAAAAATTAACAGCCAAGCAATTAATCTCGGTGATCATTGTTGGTTGTGGGATGTATTTGTTGACAAACTCGAATGCAAAAACACCTTTCAATAAAGGAGATTTTATCACTTTTATTGGCGCGATCATATGTGCTATACAAATTATCTCAGCAGGGTACTATGTTCGAAAAAATGAATTTTTGGGACTTATTTTTTATCAATTCCTATTTGCCTGTCTATTCTCAGTTGTAGGACTAGGTATCAATTTATTAATCAACCAACAGGGATTGCATTTTGAAAAGGAAGCGATTTCGGGAGTTATTTATCTGGGAATTTTAGGAACATTATTCTGTTTTTTTGTAACCGTTTGGGCTCAGAAATATGTAAGTACAGTTTACACAGCGATGATATTTTCGCTCGAACCAGTTTTTGCATCCATTTCCAGTTATATCTATAATGGCGAGGTTTTTTCAAAGTATGAAGTCTATGGCGCAATCGGAATTTTGATAGGGTTAATCATCTACAACATTCAATCAAAGAAAATTGAAGTAGTATAAGTCCAAATGATTAATTAACTTTACTTTAGTTAAACCAGAAGAAATCGAAAAGTTACCATCGATGATATACATTGCAAAAATATTAAAATACAAATCCGAAAGCGATGCTCAGTCTTTTTTCAAAGAGGCAATTTTGATCAACTTTACGAGTATTGCAATTGGTTTTTTCTTCGTTTATTCTCTGAACAACTATCTCCTCGATCATATTTATGGTATGCCTATAATGCTGACGGGTGGAATTCTTGAGACGATATTATTGATACTTTTTGTTAGAAAAAAAATAAACTATACTGTAACAGTAAATCTCGGAATATTACTCACCTACAGTTGTTTGGTATTTGATGTTTATTTCACTGGAGGGATTTTTTCACCGAGTCTGCCGTGGATGGTATTAATTCCCATGATTTCATTTTTATTACTTGAAAGAAGTCTTTCTAATCGGATTTGGCTGATCACAAGTATAGGCACAATGGCAATTTATGGGTTCGTCCAATTGGCAGGAATCACTTGTCCAAACAGAATCACCAGTATAGAATTACCAATCGCTCTGGTTACTTCCTATATTGGTTTAGGAACGATGCTGATTATAATCACTTACGTTTTTGAAAAGAAAAAAGATCGAATTTTCAGGGAGCTAAAAGAGAGTGAGCAACGCTTCAGAACCATTTTTGAACAAGCTCCCTTAGGTATCGGATTAACGAATTCTAAAACAGGTGTTATTGATCGGTTAAATCCAAAATACGCTGAAATCGTTGGAAGAAACCCTTCTGAAATGGATCACATTGACTGGATGAGTATCACACATCCCGATGATATTCAAGAAGATTTAAATTTCATGAAGCGAATGAATTCCGGCGAAATTTCCGGGTATAAAATGAACAAAAGGTACATACGACCGGATGGATCTTATGTATGGGCTGATGTTTCTATTACCCCTTTGGATTCAAGTGATGCTTCTAATCCGAGACATCTTTGCATGATTGAGGATATTACTGAAAAGATCAATGCGGAGAAAATTCTTAAGACCAAAGAGCAAAATTCTTTATTGCTACGACATGCATCACAAGTTCCTGGAGTGATCTACCAATTTCAATATTTCCCGGATTCGACATTCACCTTTCCATTTGTCAGTGAAGGGGTGGAAGATTTATTTGAAATTTCTGCCAAAGAGGTACTGGCTGACCCATATAACCTGTTGAGTTGTGTGCATGAAGAAGATATTCAAGGATTGATGTCTTCCATTAGTTATTCCATGAAAACACTAAATAACTGGGTTTACGACTGTCGGGTAAATGTAAAATCCAAAGGTGTAAGATGGTTCAGGGGAAATTCAAAACCTGAATTAATGGAAGATGGAAGTATCATTTGTCATGGTTACATTTCTGATATCACCAATCGTAAATTACAGGAAGAACAAGAACTTATCCGTAACAGAGAACTTTTAGTTCAACAAAATACCTTGCTCGATTTGAACAGAATTCCTTCTGACATGGAATTCGATAATAAGATCAAAATTATCTTACAAAATACAGCAAAAACAATTGGAACTGAACGCGTAAGTGTATGGTTGTTAAATGGAAATACGATCTCTTCAGATTACATTTATGTACTTAGTAAAGATTCGTTTATCGAAGTATCAACAATTTCTGAGGAAGAAAGTCCGATTTACTTCAATGAAATAAAAAAGAATAAAAATGTCATTGCCAATTCGGTAGACGAGTACCCTTCAAAAAATGAATTTGCAGATTACCTGGAAGAAAATAACATTCATGCTTTATTGGAAATCCCTATTCGAAAAGGAAACAACATCATAGGTGTTCTGACGCATGAGCATGTAGGAGGAAATAGAATATGGACCGATTCTGAACAAGCATTTGCGCGTTCCATTTCTGATATTATCGCCTTAACAATTGAAACCGAAGAACTGGAGAAAACAAAAGAAGAGTTACACTTCAACGAAGAACGGTGGAAATTTGCGATTGAAGGAAGTCACGATGGTATTTGGGATTGGAACATCCAAACAAATGATGTTTATAGATCGGCGAGATGGTCAGAAATGTTTGGTTTTGATCATACGGAAATCGAAAATACAATCGAGGAATGGTTCAATAGAATACATCCGGAGGACTACGACATGGTTCAAAATGAACTTCAAAAACATTTTAAAAGAGAAACAACAACTTTCAATACAGAGCATCGAATTCAATGCAAAGATGGAACCTATATTTGGATTTTAGATCGGGGTACAGTCATCGTTTGGGATGAACAAGGAAATCCGGTCAGAATGGTAGGAACCAAAACAGATATTACCAAACGAAAACGAGCGGAAGAAGAGTTAAAACAAAATGAGGGCAAGCTAAAAGCAATTTTTACGGGTTCGAATGATGCAATTATGCTCCTCACTGACAAAGGGTTCTTCGACTGTAATCCGAAAACGCTGGAGTTATTTGCCATCAGCAACAAAGAGGAATTTACGCGTATACATCCTTCCGATATTTCTCCTGAATTACAACCCGATGGTCAAAATTCATTTGAAAAAGCAAATGAAATGATTCGGATTGCTTATGACAAAGGAATCAACCGTTTTGAATGGGTGCACAAGCGCATTACCGGTGAATTATTTCCTGCTGAGGTGTTGTTATCTGCCTTTGATTATGGTGAGGAACGGGTTCTTCAAGCAACCGTTTTGGATATTACGGATCGAAAAACAGCTGCATTGCAACTGCAGGCACAGAAAGAGTTTTATGAAAATATATTAAATAATGTACCGACCGAGATTGTGGTTTTTGATACGGATCACAAATATATTTTCGTAAATCCAAGTGCGATAAAAAATCCTGATTTTAGGAAATACATTATCGGTAAAGATGATTTTGAATATTATGAATACCGTAAAAAAGATCTAAAGAAAGCTGTTGAATTGAGAGATCGCTTCCTTGAAGTGAAAAATTACGGGAAGATCAAAGAATGGGAAGACACACTTCTAGATGGAGATGGAAATGAGATTACTTACCTACGAAGAATGGCTCCCATTTATGATCAAAACGGAGTACTTAAACAAGTGATTGGTTACGGATTTGACATTACAGAACGTAAAAACATCGAATTCTCTCTTGAGAAAAGTGAAGAGCGTTTGCGCTTGGTCTTAGCAGGAACCAATGACGGTTGGTGGGATTGGGATTTAGTTGAAAACAAGCTATTCTATTCGCCTCGTTGGTGGGCGATGTTCGGTTATCTGGATAACGTAATCGAATTGACTCCTTCAATTTACCCCAATATTGTTCATCCGGAAGATAAAGATCGTGTGGAGACTACCTTCGCGGAAGCTTTGGCCAATGGGACAACTTCATATGAAATAGAATGCCGCTTACTGGATAAAAGAGGGAACTACATTCCAATCCTTTCCCGTGGATACATTTTAAGAAATGCAAATAATGTTGCCATTCGTGTTTCTGGTTCGGATATGGATTTAACGGAGCGTAAACGTGCCGATGAACAACTCAAACAAAGTGAAGAAAAGTACCGTTCACTGATTGAAAATTCGCCTGAAATTATTTTGATGGCAGATATCAACGAAAAGATCCAATTCATCAATTTTGCAAGTGGTAAATACAGTCGTGAGGAAATCATTGGCCAGAGTTTGTACCAATTTGTAGATGCAAAACACCATGATATGATGCGAAAAGCACATCGAAATGTTTTCAATGGTACGAGATCTGAAAGTTATGAAACGGAGGGGACAAGTGCTGATGGCACAAAATCCTGGTTTTTGACGCATGTTGGACCGAATTATTTAGATGACAAAGTTGTGGGACTGGTTCTTTTTATCCGAAACATAACGGATCGGAAAAAATCGGAAGAACACATCCGCCAGTCGCTCAATGAGAAAGAGGTACTTTTGAAAGAGGTGCATCACAGGGTAAAAAACAACCTGCAAATTATCTCGAGTATTTTAAACTTGCAATCTTCAACCATATCGGATAAACAGACCTTGGATTTATTGAAAAATAGTCAGGATCGAATCCGATCGATGTCATTGATTCACGAACTCTTGTATCAAACAAAAGATTTCTCAACCATCAATTTCTCGGAATACATTCGAAGTATTGCTACTAACTTGTTTCAATCCTACACCCAAAATAAATTCATCGAATTGGCGATGGATGTTGAAACCGTATTTTTGGATCTGGATCAGGCAATTCCATGCGGATTAATTATCAATGAATTGATTACAAATTCATTAAAATACGGATTTAAAAACACGGAAACAGGTCTGGTTAAAATCGCACTCAAAGAAGAAAGTCCGAATGTTGTTATTTTACAAATTGGAGACAATGGAATCGGATTCCCAGCGAATGTAGATTTCAGAGATACTGAATCACTTGGTATGCAGCTGGTGATTTCACTTATCGAACAAATAGATGGTGACATTCAATTGGACAACAGTCACGGCGCTAAGTATGAAATTCGTTTTAAAAACCACGTGAAATCGATCAATTGAGTATGCGCTTTTGTACCAGTAGTTTTTTTAACCACAAAGTACGCGAAGAAGGCACGAAGGTCACTAAGAAAATCTAACGTTAAGATATCCTTTGGATATCTTACTTACTTTGCGTCCGAACACTCTAACCTACACAGTACGTCACATTTTACCTTTGTGACCTTTGTGTTAAAAATTCTTACAAAATGATCCCTCCCTCCGGGATTTTTCGTTGTATTCCATGAAGGAGTGATGTCAAATATTAAGATATCTTTTGGATAACATAAATAACATTGACTATGTCGCTGCTTCGCGGTGTGGTAAAAATGCGACCATACAATTGATCAAATACCAGACAGTTAGATTTGAACCTGTTCTTACTTATAAATGATACTTTCTTAGCAAATTAATGAGATCTTAATACAAGTGTTAAAAATCTTTGCATACATTTGCCTCACGAAAGTATTCGAAAAAGTAAATGAACCAAAACGCAATATATTCTTTAAACGGCTCTTCCAACAAAGTTTGGAGTGACGTTATTGCATTTGGAATCATCACAATCACAACCATTACAATTACAACAATTACGATTACCCTTTAGGGGTTGTCGATTTATTACCTCCGTGGGCTATATGCCTGTATGAACTGAAAAGTGGGACTTTTACAGCTTCATCAACAAATTCAGAATTATTCAATCAAAAATTAAATTACAGCGTTATGCGTGTATTAAAATTTGGCGGCTCTTCCGTTGCCAACGCAGAAAACATAGTAAAGGTTGTTGAGATCGTTCAGCAATCATCATCCGAATCAGGATTATTTGTAGTAGTGTCAGCCTTGAGCGGAGTTACGGACTTACTCATCGAATCAGCTCAATTGGCAGCTCAGCAAGAGGAAGCCTATAAGGCGAAATTGAAAATCGTAGAAGAAAAAAATTTAACGGCGGTCAAGGAATTGATTCCGATCCAGGATCAAAGTTCAGTTTTGAGTAAAGTCAAAAAATTGTGCAATGAAATCGAAAGTTTGAGTGAAGGAATTTTCTTAATTGCTGAATTATCCCCACAGGCTAAAGATCGGGTTGTCAGTTACGGCGAATTACTTTCTTCACTTATTATCTCTGAAAAATTCAAGTCCCTGGATATAAAAAACGAATGGGTGGATGCCCGAAAAGTGATCCGTACCAATTCCAATTTTGGGTTGGCAGAAGTGAATGTCAAAACGACAAATGCTTTATTGTCTGATTTTGTAAATCGTTCGGATAGCCGTTTGTTCATCATGCCCGGATTTATTGCTTCCAATGAAAAAGGAATTTCTACAACACTAGGCAGAGGTGGTTCTGATTACAGTGCAGCAATTGTAGCAGCAGCTCTCGAAGCATCAGTACTGGAAATCTGGACAGATGTCAGTGGTGTCATGACTGCCGATCCCCGTTTGGTTTCAAACTGTAAAATCATTCCAAGGATTTCTTACCATGAAGCGATGGAACTGTCGCATTTCGGCGCGAAAGTTATTTATCCTCCGACGATTCAGCCGGTGATGGATAAGGACATTCCTGTCTGGATCAAAAATACGTTTGCTCCGAACGATTACGGAACCTTGATTGAAAAAGAAGTTCCTGATGAATTCAAAAAAGCGATTTGCGGTTTGACCAGTATCAAAAAAATTGCCCTGCTTAATTTTGAAGGTTCAGGAATGGTCGGTGTTTCCGGAATTTCCATGCGGCTATTCGGTGCATTATCCCGTGAGAAAATAAGTGTCATTCTGATTACACAAGCATCTTCCGAGCATTCGATTTGTTTGGCGGTGGAAGAATCGGATGCCGAAAAGGCAAAACAAGCCATCGATCTTGAATTTGAAAATGAAATTAATGCTGGTATCGTTGAAGAAACCGAATGTGAAAATAATCATGCGATCATTGCTTTGTTAGGAGATTCCATGAAAAGCTTACCGGGAATTGCAGGTAAAATGTTCGGAGTGCTGGGCAGAAACGGAATTAATATTCGTGCGATAGCGCAAGGATCATCGGAAAAAAACATTTCGGCAGTTGTAAAAGAAAGCGATGTTGAAAAAGCAATCAACGTGCTGCACGAAGACTTCTTTGAAAATGAGATCAAGCAGATCAACTTGTTTTTGGTGGGTGTTGGAAATGTCGGTGGAAAACTGGTGGCACAATTGGAAAAACAGCAGGAATACTTGGCGGAACATTTACATCTTCAAATCAATGTAGTGGGAATTGCGAATTCTAAAAAGATGCTTTTGAATGAAAAGGGAATTTCCCTGGACAACTGGAAAGGAGAATTGGAGAAAGGGATTTCCAAAGATTTGGCAGCATTCATTTCGTTTATTCATGAAAAAAACCTGCGTAATTCTGTTTTCGTAGATGTCACTTCCAGCCAGGAAGTAGCGGATTGTTATGCCGGATTATTGCAAAAAAGCATTGCAGTTGTGGCCTGTAACAAGATCGCAAGTTCTTCACGGTATGCCCATTATTCGGAGTTGAAAAAATTGGCTCGCAAACATTCAACCAGCTATTTGTTTGAAACGAATGTCGGCGCAAGTTTACCGATTATCGGAACATTGAAAGATTTGATTCAAAGCGGCGACCGAGTACACAAAATGGAAGCCGTTTTGTCCGGCACATTGAATTTCGTGTTCAACAATTACGATGGTGAAAAAACGTTTGCTTCGGTCGTTCAGCAAGCGCAGGACGAAGGGTATGCAGAACCGGATCCGCGCATCGATTTGAGTGGAACAGACGTGATGCGTAAAATTCTGATCCTTGCCCGTGAATCGGGATTGGTAATGGAAATGGAGGAAATTGAGAGCAATTCTTTTCTGCCGGATGAATGCATGCAGGGTGATGTTCCGTCCTTTTATGCTTCGATGCTGAAACACGAAGAGCATTTCAAAAAATTGTATTCGGCTGCGAAAAAGGAAGGTGCCCGTTTGAAATATGTAGCCCAACTCGATAATGGAAAAGCTTCGGTTGGTTTACAGCACATCGGTCCCGATCACGATTTATTTCACCTCTATGGAAAAGACAATGTGGTTCTTTTTTATACCGATCGTTACTCGGATCAACCGTTGGTGATCAAGGGTGCGGGTGCGGGTGCAGATGTCACTGCCTCTGGAATTTTCGCCGATGTAATACGAACTGTGAAAATATAGCATAAAGTAGATCATAATGAGACATATAAGAATGAAAACAAACGTGTATTATCCTATAATTGGCTATATGCCTTATATGGTGTCAAATTGGTCATCTACAACTTCTATAAACATTGAGTTTTAGCTTGTTTTTTGATGCCTAGGTTAAAATAAGGTTAATAATTGGAAGCCTAAGCAATAATAAACATCAAAAATATATCAAAGAAGTGCAATCAGATGTAAAGTGAAATAGATTTTCTACTTTGTATCTTACTCTAATGTGCTCGCTGAGATCATTTCAAAGAATCAAATCAAAACCGTTTAATGTTTCAAACCCAAATATTGTTTCACAAGTTAATGTTTTTTATTCGTACACAATTTATATACTTTTTATCTCTGCAATCAAAGATTTTTTGTCTTGATCGAAGTAATTTTTTAAAAGATATTCCATCAAATATTCACGGTATTCATCACGAGATATTTTTGGCAAGTAAATAAACCCTCTCCCTTTTTGCTTGTGTTTAATAAATTTTTTTCGTTCCAAGATTCTAACGATCGTTGAGGTTGTATTGTAGGCAGGTACATTTTCCTCATACTGCCCCACAATTTCTTTGATGGATGCCTTTTCTAACTTCCATAAACGAAGCATTACTTGTTCTTCTGCTGGAGTAAGTCTATTCATTAAAGTGCTTTTTTAAGAATTGCAAAAGTAGGCACTATTTTACTTATTTGAAAGTGTGTGATTATTTACTAGGTAGTTTCAATCTCATAGAATTTGGGAACCTCGGCTATTTAGTTCTGTGTATATTTCAAAATCCATTAATTCCTTCATAGGGATTTCTAGTGCTTTAGCAATAGAAATTAGTGTATTTATACTAGCTATATGTTTTCCGTTTTCAATTCTTAAAAGAGTAGATTCTGCTATTTCAGCCATAAAGGATAATTGAGATTGTGATAATTTGTTTTCCTTTCTCATTTTTTTAATATGAGTCCCCATTTCCCTTAATGCCTCTGAATTATCCACTTGACAAATTTCGGGAGACAAAAAAAATAAATACAAGCAAGCTTGCTTGTATTCTTCTTTTTACTACTTTTGAAAAGTTAAGTATATTTAGTTAATAACGATTTTAAGTTAATAACGAAATATTAACAAAATAATTTATACAATTTTTTTAGTTTTGTGACGTTTCAATGCACATGAATTAACTTAATCAAAAAAACGAAAGCTTAAAACAAAAATCTTAATAAAAAAACTAAAGAAATGCTGTAACATTTCTTTTATAAGTCGCGATGGGGTTACAGATCTATACAAAGGCGCATTTTTCAAGAGTGGTTAATGTCTGAAAAAACTCTTGAAAAGGTATAGAGAGTAAGACGCAATATAAAATTAAAAGTTATGAAAATTAAAATT
>CAIUKX010000209.1 GCA_903899795.1 uncultured Flavobacteriales bacterium | reverse complement strand
CAATCCCAACCAATATCGCTACAATCAAGTTTCTTCCATTCTGAAAAACCTCTATTACAATCAACTACAACGAACTTTTGTAAGCAGTCAACAACTAACCGATGAATTGGGAATCCGGTTTAAATATACCGGTGTGTACGAAAACTACTATCCCAACGGGCAATTGATGTTTCGATTTAATTTTAAAGATGACCACCTTCAAAAAGAAGATACGATCTTTTGGGACAATGGAAAGCCATTCGATATTGTCGCTTTTTTACCGGATTCTAATCAATACAGCCGTCGACTTTTTGACACCAAAGGGAAACTTTTCATTGAAAATATATACGATCCAAAAGGGAATTACATTCGCTCAAATTTTGATGCAACTCAATCTAAAAAATGTCAAATTGGAAATTTAATAGCTGAATACATTTATCCATACTTTATTTACAGAGCAATTATCGACTCAAATTCATTCAATCCCAACGATTCGGTTTTGATCTACAAGAAATGGTATCACTCTGATACATCCGTTTGTGAAATTACCTACTACAACGGCAAAGAACGAAAACTAATCCAAAAAGAATTTGCCGTTAGCGGAAAACTACTCATTGAAAAAGAAGCACAATTTGATCCGTCATTTGCTACTGTAACTTTGCAATCAAAAAAACACATTGGTGATTTTTGCTTGCATACTTTATATGAAACCAATTCACTTCACAATCGATCCATCTATGAAGCTATCGTAATTCATTCGGTGCTCAAAGATTTTGATTATTCGAATCCACCCCTCTCAAAAACTTTACTGAAAAACGACCTACCCTTTACAGGTACTTTCGAGCTCAAAAACAGCTGGCATTTTAAGTATAATTCTTCTGACTTAAGCGCTCAACTCCTGATACCCAGAAAAAGTTTTCGAATGCTGGATCGGGTCAGAAAAAAAATCGCGAAAGGAAAAGAAATCCAATCAATCAAGTACATTGATTTTATTTGCAACCAGGTCAGTCTTAACCCTTATTTAGACGAAATTTTCTTTTCAGACCTCTCCCCAATCGATCTAACGGTAACTTTCAATACCTACGAATTAAAATCCAGCTATATCAACGGTCAGGCATCAGGCAAATGGGTGTTTGAAGACGCTGAAACAAACACAGCTGGAACCGCTGATTTTTCAAAAAATCAACTAAACGGATCTGTAATAGTCGTCAGAAAGAAAGGGATGCATACCTATGAAACGATCGTTTCCGAAACTTTCCTCAACAATTCACTCAACGGTACAGCACTCTATTATGATGATGATGAAAAAATTCAAACAAACTACAATAGAGGATTGAAAAATGGTAAGGAAATTATCACGGAAGACAATACGTATTTTGTTGAGAAAAATTACACCGATGATGTATTAAATGGCCGATATGTATTCTACTTGTTGAAAGCGAAAGGAGATACATCATTTTTCCTGAAAGCAAATTACACCAATGATATCATCACCGGAAATGCCTACAAGTATTACAACGATGGAAAAATAGAATTCAAACTGGAAAACAATTCATATCGTCAGTTCGACACAATTGGTAAAATCATTTCCGAGGTGATTTTAGATGATGCCAAATATGTACTCCGGGAAAATAACTTCGACAAAGGACTTTTAGATGTCAGCTACCAATTCCCTCTCAGTGATTCAATCAATTTTATACCCAAAACTTTTTACGACAAAATTGATTTTTACAGATTTAAATATGCTTTGGATGTGCCATCAAGTCATCGTACGAACTCATCCGGTATCGATACTTCTTATTATGACTACAACTCAGTTGTACCCAAAAAATTTAGAAAATATCGTTTGATCAAGTACTATGCAAATGGAAAGGTTGCACGTGAGGGAGATATGAGTTCGTTCAAACAAAATGGCCACTGGAAGCATTATTCATATGAAGGGAAACTTCTCTATGAGATTAATTTTCAAGATACAACCATCCACTTGAATGACTCTGTTTCTTTTCCGAGTTCAGGGGTATTTACATTGTATGATTCTCTGGGAAATAAAATCAGTAAAAGCTATGTTATCGACCGTTATCAAAAATACGATTGTTCCAATAATGATCATTACGAAATCAGGCAATTCTATACCTTTTGGGAAAAACCCGGAAGTCATCGTATGAATGGTCTTGTAAAAAACTACTATGACAATGGCGTTCTCCAAAGTGAAGGAATGATGAAAGATGGATTAGCTGTCGGAGTATGGAAATTCTACGATCCTTTCGGCAAATTAAATCAGGTTGGAAAGTATGTTCTTGGGAAAAAAGAAGGAAGATGGATTACAGGAGATCTTGGTAAAATCAAATACCTCGGAGATATCTGTCTCGATCCTGATCTCCCCAATTTTGAACAAATCATCAAAGAACGTGAAAGTGATTTAGACATTGTTGTCCATACCTACCTGAAAGGGATTTCGATGCACGAAGAGAATTATATGATCTACAAACCAACTACTCCTGACTTTTACGGAAAGCAACGAAGAAATCGTAGAAGACACGGTCACTCTTTTATTGGCACACCCAGTTTTTGATGTATGATATGGAATCAGAAGAGTGGTTAATTTCTTGTTGATTCATCAAAATCACTACCTTTGCAAAAAATAAAGAATATGCCAGAAGTAGGAATCATCATGGGAAGTGCATCGGATTTACCGGTAATGCAAGATGCGGCTGATATACTAGCCGTTTTCGGAATCGAGTACGAAATCAACATTGTATCGGCTCACCGAACTCCGGAATTGATGTTCGACTACGCAAAAAATGCGCATAAAAGAGGTTTGAAAGTGATCATTGCCGGAGCCGGTGGCGCAGCACATTTACCTGGAATGACAGCTTCGTTGACTCCGCTTCCTGTCATTGGTGTTCCTGTGAAATCAAGTAATTCGATTGATGGCTGGGACAGTATTTTATCCATTCTTCAAATGCCGAATGGAATTCCTGTTGCTACTGTCGCCTTGAATGCAGCAAAAAATGCCGGTATTCTCGCAGCAAAAATTGTCGGTGCTTCTGATCCGATTATGCTCGAGAAACTACTTGCCTACATGGAAGAAATGAAACAAAAAGTGATGGAAAGCGCTGAGAAGTTGAAGTGATTTTTGAGTTGTTTTAGTCGAATTTTTATAAAATCGTTGAAGCTTTAGCAGGCGTACCATGCTCTATTCAATATTCGCATAGAAAAATTAAATCGTTATTTTTTTAACGCATTTTTTTCAATCCATTCATTTTTACTGAATCGTTTTTGTTTGTCTAACCAATATTTGATTTACTTTTGTCCATGGCTTGTAGATACTGATCTACAATGCTGTAAATAGTACTCGCTAAACAAATTACTATGAAAAGGACTGCTCTCACATTACTCTTATTTGGACTATTCTTTACTTCTGCCAAAAGTTACTCCCAAAGCCTCATAAATCCATTGTGTATTCCACAAAAAGATCATGATATGCCAAAGTGGGCAAAATTGTTGTACCAATATCCGATTAATTTAAGAGAGGTAAATAAAGCTCATGAATTAAGAGAAAAAGAGGAAGAAAAAAACGAGAAAATCGATAAAGAAAAACACAGGAAAAGTGAACGGGAAAGAGCATTGGAAGAGCGCTACGAAGAATATTACTTTCGATTGATTCAAATCTACAAACCTTTCATCACCGCAGAAGGTTTTATTGATGAAACCAAAGCTTTACAAAGTATCGGGCAGCGAGCGAACACTTCGGCAGGTAAAAGTTTAAATAAAACAATCTGGAATCCGGTAAATGCTGAAACCTACTGGCCGGTCAATGATAACGCTTCACAACCTATGGTCGACGAAATTTCAAACATCTATACTTTCGATGTTTTCAAAGGAAATACTTCGATAATGTACGCCGCTGCTGAATCCGGAGGATTTTTCAAGACAACTGATCAAGGTTTAAACTGGACTCAAATTGGATTGGGAATGAATTTTGGTGGAATTGATGCAGTCGTTATTCATCCTACGAATCCGGACATTGTTTTAGTCGGAAACAACAATTACATCTACCGATCGATTGATGGTGGAGATACGTGGGCAACTTCACTTAATGTTTCCAACCTGGGAGTAAATATACTGGAAGTCACAGCTCTGAGTCAAAACATCGTTCTGGCCGCTACCAATCAAGGAGTGTATAGAAGTACGGACGCCGGACTGAATTTCACCAATATCACAACATCCGGTGCTACTGATGTGAAAGTTTCTCTGGTGGATGCCAACATCGTTTATACGGTTCTCAAAAATACGAACATCAATTTCTATGAATGCTGGAAATCCACTGACGGCGGACAATCCTTCAATGTACAAAACAATGGATGGTCGACTGCTTATACCGGTGGAGAAGCACTGATTGGAGTAACAGCAGCAGATCCAAATACAGTTTACGTAGCTCAATTGACAGCAACCAATCCTATTCTCCACAAAAGTACGGATGGAGGAAATTCATGGAACGTAGTTGCTATAGGAGGTTCAACCAGTTTCCCGATGGACAATGGGCAAGGATATTACGATTTTGTCATCTTGGTTTCGCCGACCAATGCAAATGAATTACTTGTGGGGACACAAAGCATTTATAAGTCGGTCGATGGTGGAGTTAATTTCACCTGCAAGTCCGGATACTGCGGGGGTGATGTTCGCATCCATGTCGATTACCAATGTGCTAAAGCGATCGGCACAGAAAGCTGGGTTTCATCCGATGGAGGGGTAACCTACTCCACCGATTTTTATACTTCCGAATCATTATCCCGCGTAAAAGGTTTGAATGGAGGTTCGTGGTGGGGATTCAACCAAGGATGGAATACCAATATTTTTGTCGGGGGGCTTTACCACAATGGTGATTTGGCTTACAATGAAAACTGTCAGCATCGCACCATGCGCATGGGTGGAGGCGAATCTCCAACAGGCTACGTGAATCCTATGTTCAACGAACAAATGTATTGTTCGGATATCGGTGGATGGAAAATTCCTTCAACATTTAACACTCCTTATGCGAGCATTCCCAATATTAGCAAATATCCAAATGAATCGTATTGGGATGTTGAATCCAGTGAATTGGAATGGCATCCTAATTGTCCGAAAACCTTTTACATCGGAAACGGCAGCGATTTTCTGAAAACAACCGATGGAGGGATCAACTTTACCACTTTATTTTCAGCAACTTCACCCGGAGCTTCCATCATGCAAATTGAAATTTCCAGAAAAAATCCCGACTATATCTATGTTGTCGAAATGAACAATACCACAGGAGTCATCTGGAAAACAAACGATGGTGGCGCAACCTGGACAACAATGACAGCTATTCCAGGAGCAAGTAACGGCGAACAACGCTACAAAGAAATCACAGCGAGCGAAAGCAACGAAAATGAACTTTGGGTGGCATTAAAAGATGGAAACAGTTCGCACAAAGTCTATCACACAACAAACGGAGGAAGCAGCTGGACCAATTTAACCACTTCAGCTATCGGAAGCATGCAGATTCTGAATATTGTTCACCAAATGGGCACCAATGGTGGAGTCTACATTGGCGGTTACAATGGACAAGTGTTTTACCGTAACAATTCACAATCCGATTGGCAAAGTTATTTAAGTGGTTTACCAGCGAATGGTTACGCTACTTTTATGCGACCTTTTTACCGGGATAATAAAATTCGGTTGGCAGGAAACGGTGTTTGGGAAGCTCCTCTTTTTGAACCTTCACTTCCCGTAGCTCAACCGATGGTCGATAAACAAATTGCTTATAATTGCCCTGCTCCTGTTGATACTTTCTACTTCGAAGATTATTCTGCCTTATCGGTATCCGGCGCAACCTGGCAATGGTCTTTTCCAGGAGCAAGTTATGTCAGTTCAACAACTGTTCGTAATCCGAAAGTCGTTTATGATGCTGTTGGCTCGTATTCCGTGACATTGACCGTTACGAATGGAAATGGAACCGATACTAAAACAGTAACAAATATGGTCACTGTCAGTGGTCCTACCGTTTCTGCATTACCTGTTTCTCAAAATTTCAGTGGGGCACTATTCCCTCCTCAAAACTGGATCAATGTCAATGCCGGAAATGGCTACAATTGGGAACGGACGACCGCAGCCGGAGCTACCGGATCAATGGAAAGTATGCTCTACGATAATTACAACAATGATGATGCCGGAGCCAAAGATCACATCGAAACTGCGAATTACGATTTTTCAGCATTGACAGATGCTCAATTAACCTTCGATGTTGCTTATACACCCTACAATTTGGGACAATACAGTGATAGTCTTGGTGTACTTATATCAACCGATTGCGGAGTAACTTATACTTCTGTTTACGACAAAGGCGGCATGACATTGGCAACTCTCGCACAACCACTTTCAGACAGCGCCCTCATTCCAACCACCAATCAGTGGCGAACCGAGATGATCAATCTGAATGCATATGTCGGTCAACCGAAAGTAATGGTCATTTTTGAAAGCCGGGGACACTTCGGACAACGGTTGTATATTGACAACATCAATCTAACAACGACAACGAAAGTAAATGAATTGACAAAGAAATCTTCCGTCTTTACGATCTACCCCAATCCAAACGAAGGACAATATACCATCAACCTGAATGTAGAAGAAGGAAAAAAATACACTTTAGAGATTACCAATATGCTGGGACAGGTGATTCGAACTGAAAAAATCGATGAAAAAATAGTTTCGAAAGTTTATCACCTCCGTGAAAAAGGCATTTATGTCGTTTCCCTGACGGATGATCAGAACGTTCGCAGAACACAGAAAGTAGTGATTGAATAGCTAGCTAAATTTATTCTGATTTCAATATTTCCTAAGTTTTTCAGTAAGCTCTGCATAAATGTATCTCTAATGTAGGTCAAGAATCTCTCTGGGAGCAACCCGTCAAAAAAATAAACAACTATAAATCAATAATTTAAACACACGACAACAGTCCTTTTTTGTCGTGTGTTTGTCGTGTCTAAAATTCGTTCCGAGGCTTCACACTGTCGTAACATTGCATCATTAAAATTACACTCACAACAACAATGATGATTTTTGCTACTTTCAAAAAACAAATAGTACACACTTGTTTAACGCTTGTCGTATTATTCTTTTTCAATTACGCCTATTTTGCGCAAATCACAATTAGTGGTTCGGTTGGTGTCAACGGAACCTATACTTCCTTAACAAAAGCATCAGGAGCGTTTGCTGCATTAAACGGTACAGCTCAAACCGGAGCAACGATTACGATCTCAATTACATCAGATGTTACAACAGAAGATGGCGCTAACAATTTGAATAGTGGTGCATGGACATCTATCACGATCAATCCAAGCGGAGCTAGAACAATATCCGGAACAGTAGCCGCGAAACCTCTCATCAATTTAAATGGAGCTGATTATGTTACAATTGACGGATTAAATACGGGAGGAAATTCATTAATAATTTCAAACCTCAGCACAGCAAGTTCTGCCGGTACAAGTACAATTCGTTTTATCAACGGAGCAACCTACAATTCAGTAAAAAATTCTACTGTCAAAGGTGCGACAACTTCAACTTCAGACGGGACACTGAATTTCGCCACATCTGCCTCCACCGGTAACAGTAATAATTTGATTGATCATTGTAACATTACAAATGCCGGATCCAGACCATTATATTCTGTTTACTCGATTGGCTCTTCCGGTTACATTAATGCCAATAATACGATTTCTAATAATAACCTTTATGACTGTTTTAATTCAACCATTGCAGCGGGTGCGGTTATTTGGATCAAAGATTATAACAGTGGCTGGTTGATCGATGCAAACAGTATCTACGAAACAGCAACCTACAACCCCAGTACTTATGTATTTAGCTACCCAATCTACATTAACGCAACCACAGCAAATGGAATGACAGTTTCCAATAATTACATCGGTGGTACTGCAGCTTTATGTGGTGGCACACCAATGACCAAATCTAATACGGCAACTATCAGTGGTTTTTATGGAATGTTTATTTGTCCCGGAACCACTTCAACTAGTTATGTAACAGGAAATACAATTGCTAACATCGCCTGGACTTCTTCAAATACTTCAAATGGAGGCTATCCTTTCAATGCTATTTATGTACCCAGTGGAACAGTAAATATCACCGGTAACACAATTGGAAGTGGAACAGGAAATAACTCGATCGTTTTCACCTGTAGTAGTGCTTATACAAGCATATTTTACGGCATTCAACAATCCTCAACCGGGGATATTAGTAATAATACTATTGGCTCCATAAAAGTTGCTCAAGCCTCAACACTAGGTATTAATTTTTATGGAATCCGAACATGGGGGGCAACCGTTGGAAATATCACTAATAATTTGATCGGGAGTACTTCAACCTCAAGTAGTATCAACCTAAACTCGGTATCTTCAAGTAATGCACAATCTTTTTACGGAATATATTCCGTATCAACCAGCTCAACATCCATCTATGGAAACACAATTGCAAATATCACGAATGCAAATACTTTCACCTCCGGAAACACATTCGGAATCATTACAGCAACTCAGGCTGCTAATTATTCCATTTATAATAATTCCATTCACGATATCACTACCGCTTCAACCAACACCAATATTACTACAACTCCTTCAATAGCGGGAATTTTCTTCGATAACACAAAAGCGGGAAATATCTATGGAAACTCTATCTACAACATCAGCAATTCCAGCAATGCTGTAGTTGGTGTTTTTGGAATTGATTATGCAAAGTCAAATGTTACCACTACAGCAGCCAATATCTATGGAAATTATATAAGCGGAATTTCATTGACAAATGCAACTCCAAGCACAACAGCAAGAACAGTGGCACTTCTGATCGAAAACAACAGTGCATCAGCTACCTACATCGACAACATCTATAACAACATCATTTACCTGACTTCAACAAAAAACCACATTAGTGCCGGAATTTATGAAGAAGGAGCGGTAGCTCATACCTTTAATTTTTATCACAATACAATTGACATCAGCGCTACAAATACGGTTGCATCTTATGCGCTGTATATTGCTGAAGCAACTAGTTCAAGAGTGATCAAAAACAACATTTTTTATAATACCCGAACAGGCACACCCTACAGCATGTACATTGCTACTTCCGGGGGTACCATCACTTGTAATTACAATGATTATTATCCCTCAACAGCCAATACAGGATATTACGGAAGTGCAAAAACACCTCCAAACATTGTAACAGCAAACGATGCAAACAGCCTAAGTACTGACCCAATATTTAACGGAACGATTTCAGCAGCTTACGATTTTTATCCAGCCGCAACATCTTTTACGGCACCAGCCACAGGAGCTGTTACAAACGATTACACTGGGTGTGCTCGTCCGACTACTCCTAGAATTGGTGCGTTGGAAGGTCCGGGTTGGATTGGTGTTACGAGTACCGATTTCGCTACAGCATCAAATTGGAGACCTGCAACAGTTCCTTCCAGTGGTGATAATATATTTTTCTTCTCCGCTCCACTTAACAATTGCCTGTTAGACAGCGACAGAACTGTGGGAGATATCAATAACGCACAGTCTACTTACAACATGGTAACGAATGGTCATCAACTTACAATCAATGGAGCTCTGAATTTCACCAATAGTGCCTACATCAATGGTTCAGCAACCTCTTCTACTGTAGCTTTTGCCGGCGGAAGCGCTCAAACCATTCCTTCAGGATCTTTTTCTTCCAACAGCTTGTATAATCTGACGATTAACAATAGTAGCGGTGTGACTTTGAACAGTAACCTTACGACAACCAACAATCTGACTCTTACGGCTGGTACATTTGCAACAGGAACAAATACAGTAACTGTTTCCGGAAACATTTTAGGTACTTCAACTGCAACTTCTTCATCCGGTAAAATTTACATGAATGGGAATGCTGGTTCGGCAGGAATCAGTGGGGTCACTTTAACCAACCTGGAATTAAACAGCGCCAATGACTTTGCATTAACTGGAAGTCCGACTGTGAATGGAACCTTGACCCTAACCAACGGAAAACTCACACTTGGAACTTATAACCTGACCATTGGAAACAATGGAAGTATTACCGGACAATCTTCTTCAAGTTATCTCATCACCAATTCAACAGGAGTATTGACCCAAAACAACATCGGTACAGCCGGAAGAACCGGTGGAATAGTTTTTCCACTTGGAATCAGTTCATCCAGCTATACTCCAGTCACCATCAATAATACAGGAACAGCTGATAACTTTTCCATCTATGTGGCACTTCACGCTTTGGATAACGGTGCTACCGGAACAGCTTTTGCCAGCAACTATTTAGACAGAACTTGGTTCGTTAGTGAAGCAACACCCGGTGGTTCAAGTGTAATCATGACACCTCAATGGAATACTGTGGATGAATTAAGTGGTTTTGATCATACTTTATGTTCAGTAACACATTACACAAGTGCTTGGCATAAAACGGCCATTGGAGCTACAGCAAGCGGTTCAAATCCATATACCATACCTTCAGGAACAGTCACTTCCTTCTCCCCTTTTTCAGTGACTTCTATCATCGCATTGTCCATCGAATTACTCTCCTTCTCAACCGATTGCGATGAAACCGAAGTGAAATTAAGATGGAAAACAGCAGCAGAACAGAACAATGCTTATTTCGCTATCGAACGCTCAAACGATGGAATTCACTTTGATGAAATCGATCAGGTACCCGGAGCGGGAAACAGCAATAACGTTATAGAATACAGCTATATCGACAAAAACAATTCTGACAACAATGAAAACAACTCAACGAACACTTACTATCGTTTGAAACAAGTTGACATTGACGGAAAATCAACTTATTTGGGAATTGAAAGTGCAGGTTGTAAGACACCCTTGGGACAGATGACTATTTTCCCAAATCCAGCGAATGAATCATTTATTTGTGAGATCAACAACACGAACAAAATCATCAAAAAAATACAAATGAGTGATATGACTGGTCGAGTTATTTTCACACAAGAAATTGATGTACAACATGGGATGAACCAATTTTCATTATCCATCAGCGATTTAGAAAGTGGCATGTATCAGGTCGTTTTACTTTCTCCGACTGAAGAAGTTGTATTCAGTTCAAAACTTGTCAAAAAATAGGATAACCAATTCTTAATAAAAATAAAACAATCAAAAATGAAAAGAAAATTACTTTTAACCGGTTCAATTTTTTTAACAACCTTATCGTTGACGGGGCAAACTATCGTAAACGGTAATTGCGAATCTGCATTAGTTCCCATCCCGGGCTTAACGGGAAATAATTCATCAGAAGGGTGGATTGGTTTTGAAATGAGAGGTGAAAACACCAACCCACACTCAGGTGCACAAGCCTATTACGTAGAAACAACAAACGATCCAACATTAGCAGCAGCATTAGGAATCTCAAGTGGAATTGTACCCGGAATTGCTTTGAATTCCTACAAAGGAGCGATGGTAGCACCACAAAATGTCACGGTTGGTTTTTGGTACATGTACACATCTGTCAACGGTGATTATGCAACCATTGAAGTAAATGTCATAGATACAATGAACACAGGTAGTTCGGATGACATAAAAATGTATCAAGGTAGTTTTACTGCTTCCAGTTCGGTATCCACCTGGACTAATGGAACTATCAGTTTACTTCCTACCGGAAATACAGGTACTCCGAATCGATTTGATATAGTAATGGTTTCTTCCAGCGCAGGAACGATTACGGCCGGAACCCCATCTGAAGGATCTAAATTATGGTTCGACGATGTTACTTTGAATACCGTTTCAAGCGCAGGATTGTCAAGTCAACAATTGACTTCATTTGCAAGTTACCCAAATCCCGTTACGGACAAATTAAGCCTTACAATCAATGATAATTTCACATCCATGGAAATCATGTCTGCTGATGGTAAAATAATCTATCACCAGGATGGTTTATTTCCAACAATGACGATTGATTTCTCTGCCTATACAAAAGGTAGTTATTTCCTGAAACTGAAAAAAGAAAACGGTGATTCAGAAACTACAAAAATTATCAAACAATAATTCAATGTAAATACATAGTCAGTTTTTATACATAGTAGTTAAGTCACGTTAGGTAAGCTAAGAGGAAAACTTCGAAAACAAATAGGACAATTAAGTTTAGTGGATAAAATTCATAGTCAAGCAAAATAGTACAAATATCCAGTCTCAATTTGCGAAGTTTTCCTCTTTTCTATTGTTAGAAATGACCAAAACAATAGAACGACTAAAGTCACAAAGAAATAAGTAACTATATACTACAGGAATGGATTTCAAAACAAACAACTGGCACGGAAAGGCGTGTATGTATGGGGATCTCTCCGAAAAGTAAGAATCTAAAAAAGTTTACAACTTAACAGGGAATGTCTACTTCATTCGATAAACATGCAATATGAATACTAATAATGAGCACATTAATAAACAACAAGACTAAAACATATTAATCAAAAAAAATAATTAGTAATAAATAACTTAGTAATAAGTAGTAGTTTAAGTTAGGTAAGCTAAGAGGAAAACTTCGAAAACAAATAGGACAATTAAGTTTAGTGGATGCAATTCATAGTCTAGCAGAGTTAGTTCAAATATCCGGTCCCAATTTGCGAAGTTTTCCTCTTTTCTATTTCTTAACCACTTGGATATTCTGAATAAATTTATTGAACTCATCCTGGTCTTCGATTCCAATTTTCTTACGAATCCGCTGACTGGTTCTTCTCACTGAATCCGGTGAAATAGCTAATGTCCGGGACATTTCGTTCACCGATAAATTCAATTTTGTCAGTGCTGAAAAACGCAGTTCAGCATTGGTTAGATCCGGAAAAGCATTGGTTAAATGACTAAAAAATCCTGGATTTAATTTTTCGAAAAGCTTCTTAAAGTTAATCCAATCATCATCTGTCAACAAAGTATAAGATTGTAAATCTTCTATCAATTTCTCAGAATTCTCTCTAAAAACCTGATCTCTATTTTCCTGAAAGACGTAGATTTTTTCCTTTAACTCCTCCACAATTTTATTCTTTTCACCCAGATTTTCCAACAACATTTTCATTTCATTTTCCGCTTGAACCATCTCATGTTTCAATTGTTGTTCTTTCAGTTCAAAATTTTCTTTTTCCTGCTTCCGCTTCAAAACAATCAATCGGATGATATAGATCGCCAAAAGAAAGATAATACATGAAAACACCATAAAAATAGTAGCCAATAAATCACTTAAGGCTTTCTTTTCATTGATAAAACGAATCTCAGACTGACTCTTTTCAAGATCAATTCCAAACTCAATATCTTTAGATTTCTGGAGTAAATCTACTTTTTCCTCCTGCTCTTTGATGGCTGTAACAATCTCACTTGCATCCAATGCCTCTTTGTATTTCCCTTCATATTGATACATCTTTGTCCTTGCTTCATTGAGTAAAACCTGTCGATTCATGTAATCAAAATTGGTTTCATCAATATCCCTGCACAAATCTTCAATGCTTAAAAATTCCTTTTTGGCGAGTGAAACATTGCCTTTCAATAAATCAATTTTCATCAGTTGATTCAAGATATTTGCATGAACAAGCCAATGAGCACTATCTCGTATTCGATTTTTATAGGCACTTTCAAAATAATCTCTGGCTTTGTCCAATTCATTTCTTTTCAAATGGTATTCTCCCATTTCGTATAAAATATTGGTTATCCAGCCTTGATGCTTTATTTTTTTTGCAATCGAAAGTGCTTTTTTATAATAAGTCAGACAT
>CAIUKX010000208.1 GCA_903899795.1 uncultured Flavobacteriales bacterium | reverse complement strand
TGGAATTAGCGAAATCAAAAGGGGCAACAATTTTGGGTATTTGTAATGTAGTTGGTTCTTCAATTTCAAGAATTACAGATGCGGGATCATACACGCACGCAGGTCCCGAAATAGGCGTTGCTTCGACAAAGGCTTTCACAGCTCAGGTTACCATTCTTACCCTGATGGCTTTATCGTTGGCACACAAGAAAGGAACGATCAGTGAATCGAAATTCCAAACGTTGTTGACAGAATTGGAAGCAATTCCAAATAAAGTGAAACGTATCCTAGAGAAAAACGAATTGATCAAAGAAATTTCTGCTGTATATAAAGATGCGACAAATGCATTGTATTTGGGAAGAGGAAGCTCTTTTCCAGTAGCGTTGGAAGGTGCTTTGAAATTGAAAGAGATTTCTTACATCCACGCGGAGGGCTATCCAGCTGCCGAAATGAAGCACGGACCGATTGCTTTGATTGATGAAGAAATGCCGGTATTTGTTATTGCAACAAAGGGAACATCATATGAAAAAGTAGTGAGTAACATCCAGGAAGTGAAAGCCAGAAAAGGTAAAATTATCGCAATTGTTACAGAAGGAGATATACAGGTTAGAGATTTGGCGGATCATATCATTGAGATTCCGGATACTGACGAACATTTGGTTCCTTTGTTAGCAACAGTTCCTTTACAATTGTTATCCTATCATATTGCTGTGATGCGTAATTGTAACGTGGATCAGCCAAGAAATTTAGCGAAATCTGTAACAGTGGAATGATATTTGGTTTTTGATTTTTTTTGTAGAGACGTTGCATTGCAACGTCTCTACAAAAAAAATCAAAAAAAAACTATTTTTTAAAAATAAAATAAACCGCCAATACCAAAAAAATCATTCCAATCAAATGATTCATTTTGAATGTTTCATTCTTGAAAAAGAGAAACGAAAAGATCATAAAAACAATCAGTGCAATAACTTCCTGAATGATTTTCAATTGAAGTAAAGAAAACGGACCTCCATGACCTTTGTATCCTATCCTGTTGGCAGGAACCTGCATGCAATACTCAAAAAAAGCAATTCCCCAGCTGATTAGAATAATAGCAAATAATCCTAAACTTGCCAATTTTTTCGATTCACTAAATTTCAAATGCCCGTACCAGGCCAAAGTCATAAAAACATTGGATAGAATCAATAATCCGATGCTGTATAAAGCTTTCATTTCATCAGTACTTTCAATGCTCGTTGTACTTCATTGTCGTATCCGTTCATGACTTCGAAATAGCCTTGCTCTTCCCACAATTGTCGGGCAATTTCGGCCTTCAAGGTTTCAGCCATCACTTTTTTACAATGGTTAAACGCGTTTTTGTCAAATTTGACATGATCATATTTCTCAGCATATTTTGTGAATTTCAACAACAATTCATCATTGATTTGAAACGATGTATTGAATTGTTCAGGTGAATTCCATTTTGAACGTTTGTCAGAAACGAAGTCAAAAGCAAAACTCTGGAAGGATGAAGAATAACGCAATTCTGTATAGTAAAAGTTCATACCTGATGAATCAAAAGGAACAAAAACGTCCGGCATAATTCCACCACCACCGTATACTATTTTTCCTTTTGGTGTTTTAAACTTTAATGAATCGACAAATACGGATGAATCTGGTCTGTACAATTCACCATTATCGTATCGGTCGTATTGATCTTGATAATATTCCTCTATACTTCCCTGATAAGGTTTTTGAATGCATCTTCCAGTCGGAGTGTAATAACGGGCAATGGTAAGACGTAGATTACTTCCATCTCTGAGCTGTACATCTTCCTGAACAAGTCCTTTACCAAATGAACGGCGTCCGACGATTGTTCCGCGATCATTATCCTGCAAAGCTCCGGCTACAATTTCACTTGCAGAAGCAGATTGGGCATTGATCAAAACGGCTACTTTTGTTTGTTCTAAAATACCGCCATCGGTTGACCAATAGGTAAAACTTCCGGTATGTTCACCTTTCGTTTTTACAATTGGAAGTTTACCAGGTAATATTTCATCGACAATATTAGTTGCGCTTGTCAGGACACCTCCGCCATTGTTTCGCAAGTCGATGATTAATTTTTTCATTCCTTTGTTCAATAAATCTTCAACTGCACGATGAAATTCATCAGCTGTTGTTATTGAAAACTGATCAATTTTGATGTAACCGACATTTTTGTTCAGCATATCCGCACAGGATATCGATGAAATTGGAATAATTCCACGGATAATCTGTTTCGACAACAATTTTTTGTTCCGAAGAATCTGGACTTTTACTGCAGTTCGTTCAGGTCCTTTTAAGAGCGACATGATTTTATCATTGGTAATCTTTTGACCAGCTACAGGTTTACCTTCAATTTTCACCATTTTATCGCCTGGTTGGAGTCCAGCTCTTTCCGAAGGAGAGCCATCGATCACATGTGTTACACAGATAGTATCCCGAATTACAAAAAAACGAACGCCAATACCTGCAAATTTACCTTCAATGGATTCATTGATAGCTTGTAAATCACGAGCAGGAATGTAGTTACTATGTGGATCCAGTTTGTGAAGCATATCACCGATCGTTTCTTCGAATAGTCTCTCACCATTGACTGTGTCCACATATTTTCGGTCGAGGATTTCGATAATGTCTTGTAATTTTTGATATTTTTCTCCACCAGCAGATTGGGATACACCAATAATGTTCATTCGTGTGCTGAAGAAGCTCCCTAAAATGATCCCAACAGCCATGAAAACAGCCAATAGTAGGGGAATTAAATAATTGTTTTTACTCTTGATCATCAATAGTCTCGATTAATAGGGTTTCAACTCCTGCATCTTTCAGAAAGTCAATTCCTGCAGTGTCTTTGTAGCAGTTCATAAAAACCACTCGTCTTATTCCAGCTTGTAAAATCAATTTACTGCAATCTTTGCAGGGTGAAAGTGTGAGGTAAAGAGTCGCTCCTGCGCAATTATTGGTCGATTTTGCAACTTTTAAAATAGCATTTGCTTCTGCATGGAGAACGTACCAATGTGTCTCTCCACCATCATTTTCACAACAATTGTCAAAACCAGCCGGCGTTCCGTTGTATCCGTCTGAAATGATCATTCCATCTTTCACGATGATGGCACCAACTTTCTTTCTTGAACAGTGAGACAAGCTCGACCATGTATTGGCCATTCTCAAATACGCTTTGTCGTACCGTTCCTGTTTATTGATTAATTTTTCTTCCATAATAATATTGAATGCAAATATAACATTGTGGAGTCGTAATATATTACGACTCCACAAGATTTCTGGAAAATATGATCACGGGGTAAATTTATACCCGACTCCCCGGATTGAATGGAAATAGTCAGGATGACGGGGGTCTTTTTCAAATAACTTCCGAAAGGATAGGATGTAATTGTCGATTGTTCGTGAAGTCGGAAACTGATCACCCCAGATTTTATCTAAAATTTCATCTCTGGAGACTACTAGTCCGGATTTTTCGGAGAATAGTCGGAGAAGTTCAATTTCTTTTTTGGAAAGAATAGTGGTTTCTTTAGATGTATCGTCACTGACTTCATAGGTTGTAAAACTAACCCATTTATTTCCAATTGAAATTCCCTCATCACTTTCTGTTTCGTTTACTTTCAGGAGAATTTGGACACGTAAAAGCAATTCCTCCAAGTCAAAAGGTTTTGGGAGATAATCATTCGCCCCTAATTTTAGTCCGGAAATTCGATCACTTGTTGTCCCTTTAGCGGACAAAAACAAGACAGGTGTATTGGAAATCCTTCTCAATTCACGGCATAGATCAAGTCCGCTTACCTTCGGAAGCATCACATCCAGAATAACTAAATCGTAGGAAGCAATTTTTGTAATATTATCCAATGCAGTCTGCCCGTTTTCATATACTTCAACCTGAAAACCATCCATTTCAAGATTCAGTTTAATCATATCAGAAAGACTTTTTTCGTCTTCAACCAGACATATTTTTTTCATTTGACTTTTCTTTTATGTCCTAAAATAGTATATTTGATTGAATTGGTTGGTATTATTTCAGGATTACTTTCATTTCAAACGATCAATTAGAAATTATGGTAAGATCGCCAGATTAATTTTTTCATCATTTTATAAATTGATCTGAAATGTGACTATATTAGCCAACTTTTGACAATAGAAACTCGTTAATTCATTATATTTTTGCTAAATTATAAGTACACTCTAAAACAAAATTACACTCTATGAAAAAAAACCTATTCTCAATTGGAATTTCTTTAACTTGTTTTTTATTTTCCGCAACTGCAGCGGAAGTTGAAAAAGTAAGTACAGATGTACCAACTCATTTTATACCTGCTCCAAATATGGATCAAATTCGAGCACAAGATGCCGAAAAGGATCGAAAAGGGCTATTGTACCGAGTTGGTGTTTCATCATTTTTAAATTTGACAAATCAATCTGCTGGTTTATGGACAACATTGGCTAATGGTGATAAAAAATGGCAATTGATTATAAAAAATCCTGGAGCTCAAGCTTTAAGTTTTATTTTCAGTCGATTCAAACTCTCACACGGATCTGAATTTTTTGTTCAAACAAAAGAAGGGAAACTGATTTCAGAAATTGTGACCAAAGAGGATCAATTAGAAGATTTACAGCAGCATATCGCGTTATGTGCGGGTGATGAATTGGTTTTAACCTTGATTGATAAAGCCTATGCTGATGTGTCGGAAGTAATATTCGATCGCGTAATCTATAATTATAGATCAGCTGGTGTATTCGGTTTGGAAAAAATCAACGAATCAGAATCATGTGAAGTGAATGTGAATTGTCCTGAAGGAGATAATTATCAGGACGAGAAAAGAGGTGTTGCAAGAATTTATGTTGTTGAAGGTTCAGGAGCTGGTTATTGCTCAGGATCATTGGTAAACAATTTAGCAAACGATTGTAAACCATACATGTTAACAGCATTGCACTGTGGACCTTCTGTAACAACTTCTGTAGCAAATATGACTCTGTGGAAATTCTACTTCAATTATGAGGCACCAACGTGTACAAACCCGACATCTGCAGGAACATTGGCAAGCCATTTCATTACAGGATGTGTTCGTATTGCCGATTCAAATGATAATGATGGGACTAATATTTCTAAGTCTGACTTTTTGTTTGTACAAATGGGAACGTTAGCAAATGAAACGACAACCATTGGAAAATTGCATGGTTTCAGTGCATATTGGAACGGTTGGGATGCAAACAGTACAGCTTCACCAAATGGAGTTGGGATTCACCATCCGATGGGGGATATCAAGAAAGTTTCAACCTATAATAATGCTTTGACATCTACATCTTGGTCGGGAACTCCTGGAACTCACTGGCAGGTTGTATGGTCGGCAACGGCAAGTAGTCACGCAGGAACAGAACCTGGATCGTCTGGTTCACCGATTTTTACTTACAACGGAGGTAGTTCAAGAATTGTAGGAACACTTTCAGGAGGAATGTCTTGTTGTGTTGCAAACGGTTGCGGTGGTGGTGGTACAAGTCCGACTGCACCGGATTTGTATGGAAAAGTTGCTTACCACTGGACAAGTGACGGTACAGCAAATAACCAACGATTAAAGCCTTGGCTGGATCCGAATAATACAGGAACGATGGTGATGGATGGTGCTTACAACCCATGTAATTTTGTAGGGTTACAAGAAGTGAAAACTGATGTAACAAACATCAAATTGTTCCCAAATCCGGCAACAGACAAACTTTCAGTTGACTTAGCTGGATTATCCGGAAAAGTGACGATTGAAATGTATGATATGACCGGAAAACTAGTAGCTACTTTTGTTCACAACGGAGGAGCTAAAGTTGATCTGGATATGACAGGTATAACAAAAGGACTTTACCAAGTGAAAATTCAATCGGGAGATGTTATTTCTACCCAACGTATTTCGAAAATCTAATACTTTTTCGAATAGATTTGAAAAAGAGGCTGGTCATTTCGATCAGCCTCTTTTGTTATTGTTCAAAAACTTTGTGGTACACTGTGAAAAATACTCTGTGTCACTCTGTGTTTAAATTAAGAAATTTAGACTACTTTTGTGCCTTATTTTTAAGTATCCAGATGAACGCATCAAAAAAGATTTCAGCAGCATTAATTTCTGTATTTGACAAAACCGGATTGGAACCGATAATCAGAAAATTGAATGCTCAAAATGTTACAATCTATTCAACAGGTGGAACTCAGCAATTCATTGAAGAATTGGGGATTCCGGTAGAAAGAGTAGAAGATTTGACGTCTTATCCTTCTATTTTGGGAGGACGTGTAAAAACCTTGCATCCGAAAATTTTCGGAGGAATTTTAAACAGAAGAGATTTACAGGAAGATCAAGATCAAATAGCAGAATTTGAAATTCCAGAAATCGACTTGGTAATTGTAGATCTTTATCCTTTCGAAGCGACTGTTGCATCAGGTGCATCTCATGAAGCAATTATTGAAAAAATTGACATCGGTGGAATCTCTTTAATTCGTGCAGCAGCTAAAAACCATAAAGATGTTGTTATTATTTCTAGCCAGCAGCAATATGAGCCGTTCCTTGAATTACTAACAGCTTCAAACGGAACAACAACATTGGAGCAACGAAAAGATTTTGCAAGAGATGCTTTTAATGTTTCTTCGCATTACGATACCCACATTTTCAATTATTTCAATCAAGGTGAGAAAGAAATTTTCAAAGCAAGTATTCAAACTTCTGAAGTATTGAGATACGGTGAAAATCCACACCAAAAAGGGATTTTTCATGGAGATTTGAATGCTATTTTTGACAAATTACACGGAAAAGAACTTTCTTACAACAATTTGCTAGATGTTGATGCAGCCGTAAATCTGATGGCTGAATTTAAAAATGAAGATCCGGCTTTTGCTATTTTGAAACACAACAATCCATGTGGAGTAGCCATTCGGGCAACTTTGAAACAAGCGTATTTGGACACATTGGCTGCAGACCCGGTGAGTGCTTTCGGAGGAATTTTAATTGCCAACCGAGAAATTGATCTGGAAACAGCAGTCGAAATCAACGAATTGTTTTGTGAAGTGGTCATTGCGCCATCGTACAATGCACAAGCATTAGAATTGTTGAAAAGCAAGAAAAACAGAATCATTTTAGCGCAAAAAGATATTGAATTACCGAAGCGACAATTCAGAACCATTTTGAATGGAGTTTTGGAACAGGATAAAGATTTGATCACGGAAACAGCGGATCACTTAGAATCAAAAACGGCGTTGAAACCAACAGCTTCAGAAGTGAAAGATCTTTTGTTTGCAAACAAATTGGTAAAACACATCAAATCCAATACGATTGTTTTAGCAAAAAACAATCAATTGCTGGCTTGCGGGACAGGACAAACATCACGTGTTGATGCCTTGACACAAGCAATTCACAAAGCAAAATCCTTTGGTTTTGATTTAAACGGAGCAGTAATGTCATCCGACGCATTCTTCCCATTCCCTGATTGTGTTGAAATTGCGAAAGAAGCTGGTATTACGGCAGTTATACAGCCGGGAGGATCGATAAAAGACGAACTTTCAATAGATTACTGTAATAACAATCAAATGTCAATGGTTTTTACAGGAAATAGACATTTTAAACATTAAAATTATTAATTTCGTAAAATAATAGACGTGAAAACCTATTTATTACGAAGAATCTGAGTATTATTATACGACATTAAGGACAGCGCCAAACGAAATGGGATTATTTAGCTTTTTAACGCAAGAAATTGCAATTGACTTAGGGACGGCAAATACGTTGATCATCATGAATGACAAGGTAGTTGTTGATGAGCCATCGATCGTTGCTCGAGATATTCAAACCGGTAAAATTGTTGCTATCGGGAAGAAAGCTCAGCAGATGCACGGGAAAACACACAAACTGATTGAAACCGTACGTCCGCTAAGAGATGGGGTTATTGCTGATTTCCAATGTGCGGAGCAAATGATTCGTGGTATGATCAAAATGATCAGTCCAGGAAAAAGAATTTTTAATCCAGCGCTTCGAATGGTGATTTGTATTCCTTCAGGGATTACCGAAGTAGAAAAACGTGCTGTTCGAGATTCAGCAGAACATGCAGGTGCTAAAGAAGTTTATTTGATTCACGAACCAATGGCAGCAGCTTTAGGGATAGGAATTGATGTGGAAGAGCCAATGGGAAATATGATCATCGATATCGGTGGTGGTACTTCTGAAATTGCTGTCATTGCATTGGGAGGTATCGTTTGTGATAAATCCATTCGTATTGCCGGTGATGATTTTACTTCTGATATTGAAGAATACATGCGTCGTCAACACAACATTTTGGTAGGTGAGCGTACAGCTGAACAAATCAAAATTAAAGTTGGATCTGCAGTTCCGGAATTGGACTTTCCACCAGAAGATTTAGCAGTTCACGGACGTGATTTGATGACTGGTATTCCAAAAGAAATCATTGTAACCTATTCTGAGATCGCATATGCTTTAGACAAAACAATTTGTAAAATTGAAGAAGCGATTCACAGTGCGTTGGAGATGACGCCGCCGGAACTTTCTGCCGATATTTTCAAAACAGGAATTTACCTTGCAGGAGGTGGATCTATGTTAAGAGGTTTGGACAGCCGTATTTCAGCGAAAACGAAACTGCCGGTTCACATTGCCGAAGATCCGCTTAGAGCAGTTGCTCGTGGAACAAGTATAGCATTGAAAAATATCGATCGTTACCAATTCTTGATAAGAGATTAATTGATAGTCCTGATCGTCAAAGTATCAGGACTTTATTATTTTTTCGAAAATGCAAAATTTAATTGCCTTTTTTAGACGTTTCAGGATTTTCATGCTATTTGTTTTATTGCAAATTCTTGCTCTTTCAACGTATTTCACGTATTTAAAATTTCCTCGTTCGCAATACCTTACCAGTGCGTCACAGGTATCTGCTTCCCTACTGGAAGTAAGAAATAGCTTCACAAAGCATTGGAATTTAGGAAAAAGCAATGAGGATTTGCAAAAAGAAAATATTCGCCTTCGAAAAGACATACCCAGCAGCTTTATGCGAATCGACAATAAATGGGTAAAAGTCAAAGATAGTCTGTATGAACAACAATATGAATACACGGCTGCACAAGTCATTAACTCCACTGTTCAAAAACGCAATAATTATTTCACGATCAACATTGGCCGAAAACAAGGAATAAAAATTGGACAAGGAGTTTTTTCTGACAAAGGAATTGTTGGAATTATTCATAATACGAGTGAACATTATGCCGTTGTAAAATCAGTACTAACAGCAGATATAAATATCGATGTTATCATAGAACCATCCGGTGCTTTCGGTTTGTTGAAATGGAATGGGAAAGATCCGAGAAGAGGTTCTATCAATGGTATTTCTAATGACATGAAGATCAAAAAATGGTCTAAAGTTGTGACCAGAGGAGGATCCGGAAATTTCCCAAGAGGTTTAATGGTTGGTAAAATTGAAAAGTTAGAACCGATTGAAGGAAAACCGCTTTGGGAAGTGACCTTTATTTATTCTGAAAACTACAGAAGTCTTCAGAATGTCTATGTGATCAAAAATTTATTGAGAAAAGAACAACAAGATTTAGAAAATTTAATTCCTGAAGAGGAAGAAGGAGCGAATAACCAATGAGATTAATTGTAACACAACTTATACGTTTTATCATATTTGTCCTTGTGCAAACATTGGTGTTTAATCAGCTGGAAATTGGTTTCGGTATTCAGGTGATGATCTATCCTTTGTTTTTGGTTCTTCTTCCCTTTGAAACTAATATCTTTATCTTGTTGGGACTCGCCTTTGCAATGGGATTCTGTATCGATTCGATTTCCGATACCTATGGTTTACATACTTCTTCGCTCTTAGTGGTCGCTTATTTACGTCCCATCATTTTCAATGCTTTTTCTCCACGTGAAGGGTACGATCCATTGAAAGAAGCTTCCATTTTTGAAATGGGGCAGCGATGGTTTATTTCTGTTTTCGGCCTTTTGCTGACTATCCATCATTTGTGGTTCTTTGCGCTTGAAATGTTCAAGATGAATGAATTTTGGTTCATTTTGCAGAAAACAATTTTCAGTGTTCCGATTTCCTTTTTACTTTGTATCTTACTACAAGTTATCTTTGTAACAAAGCCGAAAGAACGATGAATTTCGATAACCGTAAGTATGTAATTATTTCCTTTATAATAACGGTAGGTATTATTTATGCCTTTCGTTTGTTTTACATGCAGGTTGTAGATGATAGCTGGGCGTTGAGAGCGCAGCAGATTTCAGAGAAAAGAAAAGTCATCACTCCTCCCCGAAGCGCTGTGTACGATCGAAACGGAGTGAAAATTGTATCCAATAGAACATTTTACAATTTGATGATGGTCGAAGCTAACATCAAGAATTTGGATACGGTTGCTTTTGCAAAATTAATCGGTTGGGATGTACCTCGTGTCAAAGCACGTTTCAGAGAGATTGTACAAGGGGAAGGTGTTTATTTCAATAAGCATACGGGTAAAACCAGTTCAAATTATCAAAAGATAAGACCTTATGCTTTCATAGAAGAAATGACTTTGGATGAAATTGCTAATATCGCTTCTCATTTGGAAGAATTCAAAGGATTTTATGAAGAGGTGACAAGTATGCGTAGCTATACATACGCCAGCGGAGCTAATATTTTCGGGTATATCTCTGAGGTTTACCAAGAGGAAATCGATAAGGATTCTTATTACCGAAGAGGAGATAACATCGGTCGTGCTGGTATTGAGCGATTTTATGAACAGGAACTGAGAGGAAGAAAAGGGGTGCGTTACATTGTTACCTCCGCGATGAACAATGATGTTGAACCCTACATGAATGGAAAATACGACACCATTGCCAAGCAAGGCCCGGATTTCAAATTGGGGATTGACATCGAATTGCAGGCGTACGGAGAAAAATTGCTGAAAGGAAAAAGAGGATGCGTTGTTGCTATAGAACCTTCAACCGGTGAAATCTTAGCCTTGGTTTCTGCACCCTCATTTGACCCGAATTTATTGGTTGGAAAGCGAAAAATCAGAAAAAATTATCCAGCATTAGCAAAAGATCCTGATAAACCGTTATATCCAAGACCATTGGCGGCTCAATATCCTCCCGGATCTATTTTTAAGTTGCTTCAATCGTTGATTGCTCTGCAGGAAGGAGTGATAACACCTGAATATGGTTTTCCATGTAATAAAAGTATGGTAGGTTGTCACAATCACCCTAACGCAGGGAATCTACCGGATGGAATTAAATTTTCATGTAATCCATATTTTTATTCAGTGACAAAAAAGGTCATTCAAGAAGGCAGAAGCAAAAACAACTTTGTAGATGCAGAAATGGGCTTGAATAAATGGGCGGATTACATGCACAGTTTTGGATTAGGAAAAAAGTTTGATACTGATATTACTGGTTTGACATCAGGATTAATTCCGGATGCGAAGTATTACGATAAATGGTACGGACATCACCGTTGGGCATTTTCAACCATTCGTTCCATTTCCATCGGACAGGGTGAGGTGCAGCTGACTCCTATTCAAATGGCAAATGTAGGAGCAATGATTGCGAACAGAGGGTGGTTTTATACGCCTCATTTTGTGAAATCAATTGGAAGAAAAGGACCTCTACCAGAATATAAAAAGAAACATTATACGATGGTGGATGCCCATCACTTTGACGCAGTAAAAGAAGGAATGCGACGAGTGGTGAACGAAGACGGAGGTACCGGACGTCAGGCTCGAAGCAAAGATTATATTACGTGTGGAAAAACCGGAACGGTGGAGAACAAACCTAAAAAAGATCACTCGGTATTTTTGGCCTTTGCACCGATGAAGAATCCGAAAATATCGATTGTTGTATTCATTGAAAATGCCGGTTTCGGAGGTACATGGGCAGCACCGATTGCAGGACTAATGATTGAAAAATACATCAAAGGAACGGTTAGTGATACGGTGAAAGAGAAACGAATTTTGGACTTTAATGTATATTGATTAATGCGGCAGGATGAAAAAATAATCAGCAATATTGATTGGCCACTCTTAGGTGTCTTCCTGTTGTTGATGTTGATGGGACTGGCGACTGTATATTCTGTGGCTTATAACCCTGAACATCCTAATATATTTGATTTCTCTCAAAAATATGGAAAGCAACTTGTGTGGTTGTTTGTCTCACTGTTTTTGGGACTTTTAGTTTTGCTCATTGATGCTGATATCTATCGGAAATTTGCGACTCCCATTTACCTTTTTACGTTGGTATTATTGGTAATTGTACTTTTTATGCCTTCAAAAAATGGTGCTAGGGCTTGGTTAGGGATTGGAACATTGGGAATCCAGCCTGCTGAGTTTGCCAAAATTGGAACGGCACTTTTGCTAGCGAGGTACATCAGCAGTGTGAACATCAAGCTGCAAAACCTGAACACTGTTTTGGTGGCGAATGCGATCATACTCGTTCCGATGGTATTGATTTTATTACAACCGGATGCCGGAACATTTGTCGTTTATACCTCATTTCTATTCGTGATGTATCGAGAAGGGATTACCTATGATCCGTTGGTGTTGAAATTGATCAACTTGATTCCCGGAATTAAGTTCAAACAAACATGGGTAGGAAGTCACTTCATCCCAATTTTATTTGCTGTGGTTTTCCTTTGTTTGACAACCCTTTTGGTCAGCAATAATGTCATTACGTTTGATTTTCTGCCAGGTGTTGAAATTCCTGGAATTGTGGGTGTACTACTTACCTTGGTTGTTATTTCGATTTTTGGCTTATACATCGTACGTTACATTGGTTCCAGAAGAGATCGAAAAAATGCTTTGGTAGTGATCATCATCGGATTTTCTTTGTGTTCGCTCATTTCATTGGGTACAAATTATGGTTTTCAAAGTCTTGCAAAACATCAAAAAGAACGGATCGAATTATTTTTAGGTTTGCGTGAAGATCCGGACGGAGATGACTACAACCGTAACAGAGCAATGGCAGCTGTAGGTTCCGGTGGATTATTAGGCAAAGGGTACAATAAAGCGTCAGTTTCGAGCGTTGAAACGAACCACGTGCCGGAAAGTGAAACGGATTTTATCTTTTGTCCGTACGCTGAGGAATGGGGATTTTTGGGAACATTTGTATTCGTAGGATTGTACATGTTTATGTTATTCAGAGTTATTATGATTGCCGAGCGACAGCGATCACGTTTTGTGAGAGTGTATGCCTATACCGTAGCGATGATTTTGTTTTATCACTTCGCCGTCAATGTGGGAATGGACATCGGTTTTGCTCCTGTTATCGGGATTCCATTACCGTTTTTCAGTTACGGAGGATCGTCGATGATGTCCTTTTCAATGTTCATGTTTATCCTTCTCCGACTGGATAGTCAAAGAAGTTATATCCTGCAATAAAATACCGTCTGAATCATGTTTTCTCCAAGATGTATTTTGAATCAAAGAATTTTCTAATTTTACGTTAAATAGTTCAGAAAATGGCCAATAAAAATAATGCTCCAAAGCCTGTCTTTACAGATGTTCAGAAAAAGAAGGTTACCCGAATTTTATGGGGGTTAGGGCTGTTTCCCATGGTATTGGTGACATGCCTTTTGTTGTTCCAGCCGGATGATAGTTTACCTCCGGTAGCTATGTTGGACAATCCACCAGAATTATTGGCTTCAGTTGTGATTGCCGATGATGGTAAAACGGAGTTGGGAAGATATTGGAAAATTAACCGTACAAGCGTACCTTATAAATCGATTTCACCTAATGTGACCGATGCATTGATTTCAACAGAGGATGAACGTTTTGTTGAACATTCCGGGGCGGACTTCAAAGCGATTGGACGTGCGATCGTAAGCGTTGGAGGTGCAGGTGGTGCATCAACGATTTCGCAGCAATTGGCAAAATTATTATACACCCTTCAGCAACGGGAAAAAGAAGATGCTGCGCGTGCACAAGGAGTTGCTTTTTCTTCAGTATCAGGAGGAAGGATAGGACATATTTTTAGTCGGATCAACGAGAAAGCGCGTGAGAATATCATTGCAACCCATTTGGAAAAGCGGTATACAAAAGAGGAAATTATCACGATGTACTTGAATCAATTTGATTTCTTGTACAATGCAGTTGGAATTCAAAATGCAGCCAAAGTTTACTTCAACAAGACTCCAAAAAATTTAACAAAAGACGAAGCTGCAATGCTGATCGGAATGTGTAAAAATCCAACATTATACAATCCGCATACTTTCCAAATTAAAAATTACAGAGCCTATATTGCAGATCGCGATGGAATAGCTCTTTCAGCGGTTACAAAAGAAGCGATTGCTCAAAAAAGATCCGAGGATAGTCTCAGAGCGTGGAATCGTAGAAATCAAGTATTGTTTCAATGGTTGAAAAACAGTAAGGCAAAGAACAAGGCTTTACGGGTGACAATTACAAAAGAAGAATATGAAATTTTAAGTAAAAAACCCCTTGTTTGCAATTACCAGGAAGTAGATCACAAACGAGGAATGGCTCCTTATTTTAGAGAAGCACTTCGTAAAGAGTTAACAGGCCTTTTTTCAGAGAAAAATTCGGATGGAAGTTTAAAATACAAGCGTGAAGATGGAATGCCTTGGGACATCTATCGAGATGGTCTAAAGATTTATACCACCATCAATTCAGAAATGCAGGTCCATGCGGAAGAAGCAATGGCACGCCACATGAGTGAAACCTTACAGCCACAGTTCGATCAAAACAACAGACACGTAAGAAGCTTTCCTTTTTCGAATGATTTGAAGCAGGAAGATGTGGATAACATTATGTCCAGTGCTCGTAGAAATAGCCCACGTTACTTGAAATTAGCAGAATCAGGAGTAAGTGAATCCGAAATCAATCGTATTTTCAATACACCGACAAGTATGCGTGTATTCACCTGGGATGGTAAAAAAGACGATGGATATTACAAAGAGAAAGACACAACAATTTCACCGAATGATTCAATCCGTTACTATAAATCATTTCTGCACGCCGGATTAATCTCTATCGAGCCGGAAACAGGTTTTGTAAAAGCTTGGGTTGGAGGCGTAAATATTGATCACTTTGCGTTTGACCATGTGCGCCAGGGAAGCAGACAAGTGGGTTCAACCATCAAACCGTTTGTTTATGCTGCAGCGCTTTCGATGGGTGTGGTAAAACCATGTACTTTGATACCAGATGTTGCACATTGTGTGGATTTATACAATGATGCTGGTGAAATTGATGACAAATGGTGTCCGAAAAATTCAAGCGGAATGACAGGTGGAATGTGCTCCGTATCCAAAGGTTTAGCATTATCTAAAAACAATATTACAGTTGCTGTCATGCAGAAAATGGGAGGGAAAGCAGGACCACAGACCGTAGCGAAATTGTTGGAAGGAATGAATATCAAATTGCGTAAAAATGATATCGTTCCGGCGATGTGTCTGGGATCGATGGATTTGTCATTATATGATTTGGTTTCAGCTCAGGCGACTTTTGCCAATCATGGAGTTTACAATAAACCCACAACGATTTTACGCATCGAAGACCGAAGCGGAAACGTGATCTATTCTGCAAAACCTGAATCGAAAGAAGTGTTGAGTGAGGATGTTGCCTACACAATGTTGAAAATGATGGAAGGTGTGATTCAGGGTGGAACAGGAAGCCGTTTGCGTGGTGGTGCATCGTATGGAAACATTTTAGCTCCTACTGCCGGAAAAACGGGGACAACACAAAATAACTCAGACGGATGGTTCATGGGATTAACTCCGGACTTGGTAACAGGTGTTTGGGTGGGTGCTGAAGACAGAGGTGTTCGGTTCCGTTCAACGGATCAAGGTCAAGGTGCCCGAACCGCCATGCCGATTTACGGATATTACATGCAGAAGGTCTACAAAGATCCGAAGATAGGTGTATCCACGATCGATTTTGAGAAGCCGGAAAATTACAATGAACAAATAAACGGATGTGCAGGGGAATATTTACCTGAAGCTGTCGATGAAGAAAAGACCGATTCCACAGCTGCGCAAATACAAATTTGAAAGCATTAGAATAGATGAATAAAGTTGTAAATAACGTAGAAGAAGCTTTAGTTGGAATCAAAGACGATATGACCCTTATGTTGGGTGGTTTCGGATTGTGTGGAATTCCCGAAAATTCAATTGCTCATTTGGTAAAAATGGGGGTAAAAAATCTGACGTGTATTTCCAATAATGCAGGAGTGGATGATTTTGGATTAGGTCTGTTGCTTCAAAGTAAACAAATCAAAAAGATGATCAGTTCCTACGTTGGAGAAAACGACGAATTTGAACGTCAAATGCTTTCCGGTGAATTGGAAGTTGATTTGATTCCGCAAGGCTCATTAGCTGAAAGATGCAGAGCAGGAGGAGCAGGAATTCCAGCATTTTTTACACCTGCAGGTTATGGAACAGAAGTGGCCGAAGGAAAAGAAGTACGGGTTTTCAATGGCAAACCACATATTTTGGAAATGGCATTGACGGCTGATTTTGCAATTGTAAAAGCATGGAAAGGAGATACCGAAGGGAATCTGATCTACAAGGCAACCGCACGAAATTTCAATCCTATGATGGCGACTGCAGGAAAAATTACAATTGCGGAAGTGGAAGAATTGGTTCCGGCAGGACAGTTGGATCCCAATGAAATTCATACGCCGGGAATTTTTGTTCAACGCATTTTCAAAGGAGATAAGTTTGAAAAACGAATCGAACAAAGAACCGTTCGACCGAGACAATAATGATTTTAGTAAATCAGAAAATAAATCAGGGAGCAACCAATGTGTTGTTCCTTTTTATTTTTACAGAGATTAATATACTTCCATCCGTAAAGTAGGAGTTGATGAAACATCCAATTGCAAAACTTTCATTTTTTCAAAAATATGCCATTGCTTTATTTGGTTTTGTATTCATCTATTTAGTTTTGCGTGCCTATTTCAATGAGCCATTGCACGATGAAGTAGCGACTTTTTTCAACTACATTGAAACTGGAAGAATTTTTGGTGAAGGCGTTATTCAGGTTGCTCAAAATCATTTATTGAACACCTATGCTTCCCGATGGATGTATTTGATGTTCGGTGATGATTTCTTTTTTCTTCGGATTCCCAATTTAATAGGCTTCATCATTTATTTCGTTGGAATTTACCGTATTTCATTGCTTTTGAAAGAAACTTCTTATCGTGTTGTTTTGCTCACGGCACTTTCAACAGTTGCATTTACAACAGAATATTTTGCGTACACACGAGGATATGGAATTGGTCTGGCATTTTTTTGCTGGATGTTGATCTACACCTTGAAATGGGTCAATGATCCGAGCTTGAAAAATGCAATGAGATTGTATTTTTTTGGCTATCTGGCTGTTTTTTCGAATCTAATATTTTTCGGCTCAGCTTGTTTAGCAGGAGGTTTGGTGGCACTCATACACATTCGAAATTTTAGAAACTATACAATTAAACAGCATCTATTACTTGTGGGTATAGATCTATCCTATCTGCTGTCTCTGTTTCCTTTTGTTTGGTTCGGATATCTGCTAAAAAATGGCGGAGCTTTATACTACGGAAGCCTGAAAGGTTTATGGGAAGTTACTGGGAAATCTCTCACAAAAAATGTATTATTCTATGATGCTGATTGGCAGAAATATATTTGGTTGGGTGTTTTTCTTTTCTTTGTAGCAGCTTTGTTGGTTTGGTTTCGAAAAAATGGGTTTTGGAAACAATTGTTAGAAAAAGAAAGCGTTGTTGCCTATTACTTTTTCGGAAATCTTTGTTCCATTCTAGTGCTGGCACATTTCTTTAAAGTCAACTACCCGGAAGATCGCGTTGGGATGTACCTCATTCCTTCGTTCATCTTGCTTTTTGTTTTTGTGATTCAAAAAATTGAAAAATTAAAGATTTTAACTTATTTGTTGTTTTTCTTTCCAATCAGTTTTCTATTGAAAATGAATTTACATACGTCAGTGTTTTCTCCTGACGACAGGATGACTTCCACATTCTATCATCAAGTGCGTTCTCAACTTAAAAATGACAATTCACTTTCCTTATATCCATTGATGGGGTTGGTTTGGAGCCTGCATGAACGAAAACAAAAAGGAGTAAAAATCAATCCTAATGTGGAACGGGAGTTTAATTCCTACTACGATGTGGTGATTACGAAGAAGGAAAAGATTACTTCGAAAACTGATTTGAAGAATTATCGGTTAATTGCGTTTGATCCGACAAATTCATTTCTTGCTTACAAACGTAAAACACCAGTTCATAAAAAGTTGCTCGTGTCAGAAAAGGTTAGTTTACTGACTTCAAATACCGAAAAAATAAAAGTACTGGTTTCGGAGAATCTCGGATTATTTGCCACGAAACCCTTGCTGATTGAAATGGAGGGAAATGTCGAGATTGGAAGCAAAAAAGAGGAATCTACTTTTCAGACGCTTCAATTTGTGGTGGAAAATAAAAACACTTCGAAAGATCAACCCTTTCAACAAAGATGGTTGGTAGGAGAACATTGTCTGAAGTTTCCGGTGCAAATTAATTACGTGATCCCTGATTTTTCAAAGGAGAACAAAAAATTGTTCCTCTATATTTGGAATCCTCAGCGAAGAATAATTACTTTTAAAAACGCAAAGATTAACATATTTGAAATAAACCCATAAAATGGCATTAGACAAAGTTGGTATCGCAAAAAGAATCGCTCAGGAACTCCGCGATGGTTGGTATGTAAATTTAGGAATTGGAATTCCTACATTGGTTGCAAATTATATTCCGCAGGGTATAGAGGTTGAATTTCAATCTGAAAATGGAATTCTTGGAATGGGACCTTTTCCGTTCGAAGGAGATGAAGATGCAGATTTGATCAATGCTGGAAAACAAACGATAACAACTTTGCCCGGAGCTTCGTTTTTCGACTCCGCTACTTCCTTTGCAATGATTCGCGGACAGCACGTTCAGCTGACTGTACTTGGTGCTATGGAAGTTTCCCAAAATGGTGACATTGCCAATTGGAAAATTCCCGGTAAAATGGTAAAAGGAATGGGTGGAGCTATGGATTTGGTAGCTTCGGCAGATAATATCATTGTTGCGATGATGCACTCCAATAAAGCTGGGGAATCAAAGATCTTGAAAGAATGCACACTACCGCTTACAGGTGTTGGGTGTGTGAAAAAAGTAGTCACCGAATTAGCAGTCTTGGAAATCAAAGACGGGAAGTTTCATTTGATCGAAAGAGCGCCGGGTGTTTCCGTTGAAGAAATCGTTTCAAAAACGGAGGGTGACTTGGTGGTACCTGATAACGTTCCGGAAATGGTTCTGTAAACAGTCAAAATGGCAATCAAAAACAAACCGGATTTTATATTCAAATTTCTTACAATCGGACTTTGTTTGGGTTGGTTGTTGGCAATGCGGTCTTTGAACGAAGTTCCGCTGGATGTTGGTGATGGTCTGATGCACTTCAATATTGCTCAGGCATCCTGGACACATCCTGCTTTGTTCCTTGATCATTGGGGAAAACCGATGTTTATTTTACTGTCTTCAACCTTCGCCCAATTCGGTTTGGATGGAGTTGTTCTGTTCAATATCCTTGTGTTTCTGATCACCATCCTGTTTGCGTGGAAAATCCTTTCACATTTTAAAATCCCCACAGCACTACAGTGTTTGTTTCCTGTATTGTTGCTCAATATTTTCGACTACAGCAACAATATTTTAGGAGGATTAACCGAACCACTTTTCAGTATGACAGTGATGATCGCTACCTGGTTGATCATTAAAAAACAATGGTTGTGGTTTGCCTTACTGGTGTCTTTCATGCCTTTCATGAGAAGTGAAGGTCAACTGGCTATCGTACTCGGTTTCGCGCTTTTACTCTTTCAACGGCAGTACAAATCAATTCCACTTTTGTTGTTTGGTTTCATGGTATACAGTACGATTGGAAACTTTGCAGTCAATGATTTCTGGTGGTATTTTACACAGAGTCCGTACAAAATGGAAAATGATATTTATGGTCACGGTACTTGGGATCATTATCTAATCAGCTACAAAATGTACTTGGGAAATCCTGGTTTGATTGTTTTCATTATCGGAAGTCTTCGTTTGATATACCTGGTGGTTAAGAAACAGTGGCAGGAGATTCAATTTCCATGGTTGTTTTTTACCTATGGATTGTTCTTTGGAATTTTGGTTTCTCATTCGTATTTCTGGGCAATGGGCTTGAACGGTTCGTTTGGATTGACACGCATTATCACACAAGCAATGCCTTCTTTTGTCCTGATCAATTTGTATTACATTGGAAAAGTGGATTACCTACCGTCGGCGAAATTTCTCGTCAGTTTTGCAACCGTTGTAGTTTTGTTTTTTGTCGGAAAAAGCACATTAAAATCGCCCCATTTCCCTAGAATCCCCGATCCTTTGGATCGTCAGGTAATCAACACAGCCAATTTTTTAAAAGCAGAAAAAGGGAAAGGACATCATTTCTTTTTTCATCATCCGCTTTTTGTATTAAAAATGGGTGAAAATCCGAAAATAGGGAACCAGGAATGCGTGTTTTATTACTGTCCCGGATTGAAACAAGATTTAGGTGTCAACATCAAACCTGGTGATTACCTGATCCGAGACAGTCATTTCGGACCTTTGGATGCCAAGCTGCCACTTTCCGAATTTGACTCCGTTCCGGAAATGGTGAAGGTAAAAGAGTTTGTTTCGGAAGTTCAAACGGATGATCCTTTTCATGAAGTCGAAGGAGTGACTGTTTATCAATATGTTCCGAAGAAGAAATAGAATTATCTTTCAGTCTTTATGACTTGAAATCTCCCGCTTAATTTCTGAAATCTTTTTTCGAATAATTCGTAGCTGAGTATGGGAATCAAGATTGATAACCCGAAGACCAATCCAAAGAATAGATACATATTGGATGACCCAAGAACCCACATGATTTTTTTGACTATAATCGGAAGCAAAATATTACTGATCATATAG
>CAIUKX010000207.1 GCA_903899795.1 uncultured Flavobacteriales bacterium | reverse complement strand
CTTTTTAGCTTACAAATTATTTTCTTCGTTTACGACACAAATAGATGAATATGAAGAAATTTATAAGAATAATATTGGCGTAGCAATTCTATTAGCAGTATTAACTATCGTTATTGCTTTATTTACAAAAAGTCCATTTATAGTATTCATAGAAACTTTAATTCCGTTTCCAGATGTTCCTGGATTGGTCTAAGTTAATCTAAATATAACTCTATCAATTTATAACGTAAATCTGTAAGGGTTTTCAGTTCTTCCGTTGAAGAATATTGTCCTTTGAAATCCAATAAATGCTCTGCATAAAGTTTTTTGATTGTTCCAAACTTAGCATGTTCGTGTAGGTTCTTAAAAACTTTTCCAGATAACATTCCAGGTTTTTCACCTAAGGATAATTTCGTAATACAGGTGATGATATCGTTAGATAATTCGATGATGTCTTTTTCTTCCATGGTTTTATTCATTAGTTGGGGTTAAATTTAATAATATATACGTACTCTCTAACACAATCCAATCATCTTGTTTTCCTAAAAAAAGTGTTTCATCGTGTATGATATCGTGTTTGGAGAGATAATAGCTTAATGCTAAATCAACAAGATGCTTTGTATGTTCGTTTCGGTGGAGTAGAAGTTGTTGGCATAAATGCCAAATTTCCACATCTAAATCATCGCGTAATAATTGAGTTTTCGCTTTTTCTAATTGTTTAGTTAAGGTAGTTATATCTTGTTTTTCTTGGACAAATTGATTTAAAATTTGAATTACCCTATTTCTATCGTTTTGATATGCATATCTAGGGATATCATCCAATAAAGTATGGTGTTCTTTATAGATTTTTGGATTTAATAATGAACATAAGTGAACAAGTAATTCAAGTTTAATCTCTAATCGAATTACATTTGATTGTTCCATTTTAATGAGTTGTTGAATCCACTCGGATACATCCATCGTGAATACTTGGGTAATCAGTTTTGTTTTGTCTTCTTGACTTGCATGTTCAATAAAATCATTTAGTTCCTCAAATTGGGTGAATTCAAGTTGTTCTTTCAAGAAATTGTACAGAATTACATCTGCATAATTATATACTTTTTGATGCAATTGACGAAGAATTGATTGAAATTCATCCCATGAGATTCGTTGATGAATCGCATTTGAAATACAAGATTTTAGAATTGTATTTATTTCATTTTCAAGTGTTAAAAATGAATGCTCTAAAGTTTCACTTACAGCCTTGTTCTGTACTAATTTTTGAACTAAAACAGCGACACCTTCATTTCGTATAGTTGCTAAAAAATGAATAAATGCATGTTGGGTACTGATAGATTCTACTTGTGCAAGTGTATGTTGTTTTTGTAACATCGCATGATCTAATGCGTGTATTAGTTCGTGCAGAACAATCATTTCTATACGTTTTACATCCTCGTTGAAGTAAGCTGTAAATCGAGGGTAAATATGAAAATAATGCAGTGATTCTGTAGATTTAACTACATCAAAGGAGGCAAGTTTAGAACTATCTTCCGAATGGTATTCAATCTCAATTTCACAAATAGTTGCCGCTGAATAATGTGAGATTAATTGGTAGTTTGAAATAAACAAATTTTCCAATTGTTCCATGTGTGAGCCATGTAACCAAGGTGTATTAGATGGAAAAGTGTGTTTAAACCGCATAGGTGTTAATTTTCAACGATTAAATTAATTAATTTTAGGGAATTAAGAAGATAAATTAAGGAAGTAAATGGAGCAAGCATCAACGAAACCGTGGATACTTTGGATAGGGGAACACGCCTTTGAAGAATTCAAGCAATTAAATACAAGTATCACAACTAACTATGAACATCTAGTTTTACGGTATTCACGTTTAGATAAAGCTTCTAAAAATGCATCGGTTTATTTTTTAGATGAATATACTTATTTACCGGAAGGAAGTTACACGAAAGAAGCCTTGCATTTGCCATTACTAAATTGGTTGAAAGAAAAGGGGATTGCTCTGCAAGAAGGACTAATTGTTGGAGATGCTTCTGAACTATTAATGCAGACTTTTATTTCCGTTTCTACATTTCCTATCCCAACGAATACTCAAAAAGAAGAAGCGTTATTTGAGGCAGTTTATCAATTAGATTCAACGTATTCAATAGATTGGATTGATTTTAGTGTTTACAACCTTTTATTTTTAAACGAAAGTATTCCTTTTTTAGACGTTATTCAAGAAGCAGAAATCACAAAACAAAATTCTGTAAAAGGTTTTAATTCTGTGTTGCATGTTACAGCGCAATCCTTTTCGATGAATGATTTTCTGTTCTTTTACCAAGAAGGGATAGAAGAACTTGCGAAATCAATGCCAATGATTCATTTACTTAATTAATCTTGGATATGAACGCACAAGTAATCTATAGAGAGGTAATAGCTCGTTATTCCAAGACTATACGTTTTGTGATTGGAAATTATTTTAAAAACAGCATGGATCAGGATGATGTATATCAAGAAACGATGATACATATTTACGAACAGCTTCAGAAGTCGAGCGAATTAGACTTAGAACGATGGACTTCTGAGGGATGGATCAAAGTTATTGTGAAAAATAAATGCATTTCTATTTTACGTGAACAACAACGCGGTCAAAAGTATGAAAAACATGTTACGGATGATACTCAGTTAGAGCGTGAGATGGAAACTTCGAATTATGTAGATCAAGGGGTAAATGATGGGGCTACAAGTAATAAGACACTTCGTATTAGAGATTTGTTAAACACTTTAAACGATAGAGACCGTCAATTGTTGATTTTGCGTTACTATAAAAATTATTCCATCAAGGAATTAGATGATACCCTTGGGATTAAAAATGCTGCAGTATATTTAGGTCGTGCTATCGATAAACTGAAAAATGAAATAGGGGTAGATCAATTCTTTACCTATTTTGATGGTTTTGATATAG
>CAIUKX010000206.1 GCA_903899795.1 uncultured Flavobacteriales bacterium | reverse complement strand
TTTCCATTTTGTTTAAAAACACATAAAATACCCTCACTGTAATGTTTACTGTAGTTTAGAAGGATTACTAGGACTCCTGTTTGCTTTTTTTTTGTCACAACAAATAATTATTAACTTTATAGTTAATTAAACTACCGGAATATGAAAAACACGATAAAAACACCAGGAGTCTATATCAATGAAATAAATTCATTTTCAAATACAGTTGTTTCAGTAGCAACTTCAATTCCGGTGTTTATAGGATACACTCAAAAAGCGAATTTAGACGGAAATGATTTCACAATGAAACCAGTGAAAATCACAAATATGTCGGACTTTGATTCCTATTTTGTCAATCCCAAGTTAACTAAACAACCAATCTCTTATTGCATTACCAAACATGATGAGAAACCAAAACAAGGACAATCGTATAAATTGAATGGGCAAATTTACACGATCGAACCAGATCCTAATACAGTTTATTATCTCAATAATTCGGTCAAACTATTTTTCGAAAACGGAGGTCAAAATGCTTATGTTGTTTCGGTAGGTCCCTTCGGAAAACCTTCAAATGAAGTGAATCAATATCAAAGTGACCTCATCAATCCAAATGTCAAATTATCAGATTTACTAGCTGGTTTATCCGCTTCAAAAACGATTGATGAAGTTTCACTCTGTATATTTCCTGAGGCGACATTGCTTATTCAAAACGAATATTCAAATCTTATTCAAGAAACAATGCTGCAAAATGGCGAAACACAAACATTTGCCATTATCGACGTCAAAGGAGGACTACATCCTGATCCAGAAACATGGCTGAATGACATCTCTAATTTTAGAAATGGAACAGGTAATAATGCATTAATGTATGGTGCTGCATATTATCCATTTTTGGAGACAAGTATGGTATCGATTAACGATCTCAACTATACAAATATGAACGGTTGTGATCCGGAAAGTTTGTTAGAAATATTAGCTCCTGCGTCAAATCCAAACAATGAAGTGAGTTTACTTTTAAATTCAATAAGCCTTGGAGATCGTTATACTCCTGAACAATACCATCAATTACTTTTGGGTGCCAGCCCTGTATATAACGACATCGTACACATCATCCAGTCTAAAATGAATGCTCTGCCGCCATCAGGGGCAATTGCAGGAATTTATGCCTCTACAGATAATACGCGTGGTGTATGGAACGCGCCTGCGAATATTTCACCAGTAGGTGTAAATACTGTCACAATAAATCTAAACGATTCCGACCAAGCAGGATTAAACGTTGATTCTGTTAGCGGAAAATCGATCAACGCCATTCGTTTTTTTAGTGGAAAAGGTGTCTTGGTATGGGGTGCTCGAACTCTTGATGGCAACAGTCAAGATTGGAGGTATATCAATATCCGAAGAACAGCAACTTATATTGAACAATCGTGTAAAATGGCTTTGAGAAGTTATGTCTTTGCTGCAAATGATAGCAATACCTGGATTTCTGTTAAAAGCATGCTTGAATCCTTCTTAAATGGTTTATGGACTCAAGGTGCTCTAGCAGGCTCCAAAGCATCAGATGCGTTCACTGTTCAAGTAGGTTTAGGTTCAACAATGACAGCTCAGGATATCTTGAACGGATACATGATCGTTTCCGTGATGGTTGCTCTTGTACATCCGGCTGAATTTATTGAAATAACCATTCAACAAGAAATGCAGGGATCATAGATTGTAAAAAGAAATCATTATCTGAGAACATAATAAACGGATACTAACAACAGCTTACATAAATTTTTACACCGTTAAATTCACCATACGCACACTTCAAATTTTTCGGCAATAATGCTAAGCTTTTTGCGTTATATTTAAAAAAAGATAGATCTACTATTAGAAAAAATAATCTTTACAAACGTTGATGACATTTCTTCCGAAACTGCCAATCTCTATTAGGAAAGAAGGAAGAAATTGAAGCAACTTTGAAAGCAAATAAAGTATTATGTTTTTCGTTATTTGACCTGCCTTAAATTCAT
>CAIUKX010000205.1 GCA_903899795.1 uncultured Flavobacteriales bacterium | reverse complement strand
TAAAGTTAATAATTATTTGTTGTGACAAAAAAAATCCCTTCAGTAAATGAAGGGATCAATATTATAAATGAGTTATTAAGCATTCAATGCTTCAGCAACACCAACGATTTCTAAAATCTCATTAGTAATTGCAGCCTGACGCGCTTTGTTATAACCGATTGTCAACGTACGCTTCATTTCTTTCGCATTATCTGTTGCTTTGTGCATAGCAGTCATACGAGCACCATGTTCTGAAGCATTTGAATCCAAAAGACCTTTGAACAACTGAATCTTTAATGATTTTGGAATCAAGTCGTTTACAATTTCTTCTTTTGAAGGTTCAAAAATTTAATAACCAATTGAGTTGTTATTTTCTAGAAAAGTTGATACAAATGGTAAAAACTGTTCAGTTTTTACTGACTGAGAAGCAGCATTAATAAAGCTATTATACACAACTACCACTTTGTCAAATTCACCCTTAATAAAGCGATCCATTATATCTGAAGTAATAATTGCTGAATTCACAAAAGTCAAATTCGAAAAAATATCTTCAACAGGAGCAATTACATCATTGATGTAATAATGATCTGTTTTCTTATATACATCTTTGATTTTTTTACCAAGGCAAAGAACTTTTGTATTTACATTCTTGTATTCCGTATTCACCAAGAAGTTGACATGTTTAATGATGTTGTTATTAAAACCACCACATAAACCACGGTTAGAAGTTATACCTATGATCAATACATTTTTTACTTCTCTTGTTTCTGAGTACAGATTTTCTGACAAGTCCAAAGAAGAACTCAAATTACCTAAAATATCTTGCAGTTTTTCAGCATAAGGTCGCAATTGCGTAATTGCATCTTGAGCTTTTTTTAGCTTAGCAGCCGAAACCATCTTCATAGCAGAAGTGATCTGCATTGTCGATCCAACGGAGGCTATTCGATTTCGTATTTCTTTTAAGTTTGCCATTTTTTATATGATTAGTACGGACAAGTCGCGACCTGTCCGTACATTACTTATCAATATTTATCTGCGATTTCTTTTGCTACTTTCGTTAATGTATCAGTGATCTCATCTGTATATTTTCCAGCTTTCAATGCAACCAATACATCTTTGTGTTTCGCCTCAAGATAGTTCAAGTATTCTTTTTCGAATTCTTTTACTTTTTCAACAGGAACTCTTTGGATTAATCCTTTTGTTCCAACGTAGATGATAGCAATTTGTTTTTCTACAGGATACGGATCACCCTCTCTTTGTTTCAAGATTTCAACGTTACGTGCTCCTTTGTCAAGAACAGATTTTGTAGCTTGATCCAAGTCAGAACCGAATTTTGCAAACGCTTCCAATTCACGGAATTGCGCTTGATCCAATTTCAAAGTACCTGCTACTTTTTTCATCGATTTGATTTGAGCATTACCTCCTACACGTGATACAGAGATACCTACGTTGATCGCCGGACGTATACCTGAGTTGAACAAGTCATTATCCAAGAAAATCTGACCGTCAGTAATCGAAATTACATTGGTAGGAATATATGCAGAAACGTCACCCGCTTGTGTTTCGATAATTGGAAGTGCGGTCAAAGAACCACCACCTTTTACTTTTCCTTTCAAAGATTCAGGCAAATCATTCATTTTTGCAGCAATCTCATCACTGTTAATTACTTTCGCAGCACGCTCTAATAAACGTGAGTGAAGGTAGAAAACGTCACCTGGGTATGCCTCACGACCTGGAGGACGACGAAGCAATAATGATACCTCACGGTAAGCAACTGCTTGTTTTGATAAATCATCATAAACGATCAAAGCAGGTTTTCCTAAATCACGGAAATACTCACCAACAGCAGCACCTGTCATTGGAGCGTAAAACTGCATAGCTGCTGGGTCAGAAGCGTTTGCAGCTACAACAACTGTATAAGCCATTGCACCAGCATCTTCTAATTTCTTAACAATCCCTGCAACAGTCGATCCTTTTTGTCCGATTGCAACATAGATACAGAATACAGGCTCACCTCTATCGTAAAACTCTCTTTGGTTGATAATTGTATCAACAGCGATCGTTGTTTTTCCTGTTTGACGGTCACCAATGATTAACTCACGTTGTCCACGTCCGATTGGAATCATCGCATCGATGGATTTGATCCCTGTTTGCATAGGCTCAGTTACAGGCTGACGGAAGATAACCCCTGGCGCTTTACGCTCAATCGGCATTTCAAACAACTCACCTGTTACAGGACCTTTACCATCGATAGGATTTCCTAATGTATCGATTACACGACCAATTAGACCATCACCCACTTTTACAGAAGCAATACGACGAAGACGCTTAGCTGTATCCCCTTCGTTTACCAAAGAAGAACGACCCAAAAGTACCGCTCCTACGTTGTCTTCCTCAAGGTTCAAAGCAATTGCTTGCAAACCTCCGTCAAACTCAATCAACTCTCCGTATTGAACTCCTTTAAGTCCATAGATACGAGCGATACCATCTCCTATTGAAAGAACGGTACCTACTTCTTGAAGTTCTGTCTCAGATCTGAAACCTGATAACTGTTCTCTTAAAATTGCAGAAACTTCTGCTGGTTTTACATCTGCCATGTGTGTATAGTTTTACTCTGATTTTGGCTCTGCCAAATTATCTTGTTAAACGTTGCTTTAAATTGTTAAATTGACTTGCTATCGAAGCATCAATTTGTGTATCTCCCATTCGAACAATGAAACCACCGATCAACGATTCGTCGATTAGTTCGGTTACTTCCAATTGTCCCTCAATATTTTTATCCACTTTGTCTAAAATCGTTCTTTTCGTAGACTCCTCCATTTGTGTTGCAGTGATCAACGTTACAGGAACGATTCCTTTGTAAGTTTTTACTTGTTCATCGAACATTTCAGCAATTCCGGGAAGGTAATTTTCTCTACCGTTTTCAGTGATCAATTTCACAAATGACATTGTCAAATCTTCAAATTGACCAAAAATCTCTCCGAAAATAGCTATTTTTTTGTCAGCCTTAACGATCGGACTATCCAAAAGCAATTGGAAATCACGCGTTTCATCATTGACTTCCAACAAGTAATTCATATCACCTGCTATTTGATCAACTTTGTTTTGCTCGATTGCTAATTCCAAGAGTGCTGTCGCATAGCGTGTCGCTACTTTTGTTCCTTTCCCTTTCATCTCGTCTTATTAATTCAATTTGAAATCAGCAGCCAATTTTTCAGCCAATGCAGTTTGTTTGGTATCTGATGTTAATTCCTCACGAACTACTTTCTCAGCAATAGAAATAGAGAATTCTGCGATTTGAACTTTCAATTCGGCAATTGCAGCAATTTTCTCATTGTTGATTGATTCACGAGCCGAAGTGATGATTTTTTCAGCTTCCAATTTTGCAGTGGTTTTTGCTTCTTCAATCATCGAAGTCGATAACTCTTTCGCTTCACGAACAATTGCATCTCTTTCCGCTCTTGCTTCTTTCAACAAGTTTTCGTTTTGAGTTTGCAAAGCCATCATTTCCGCTTTAGTTTTCTCAGCTAACTCCAAAGAAGCAGTAATGCTTTGCTCACGTGTATTAACAGCATTTAAGATCGGTTTCCAAACAAACTTCGTAAGGATAAATAATAGGAGAACAAAGACAAGCCCTGTCCAAAACATTAACCCTGTTTCCGGTAAAATTAAATCCATCTTATTCTATATTTTATTTTTATTAACTTTCTTTTAAAAGATTTTGCTGCAACCAACCGTTGCAGCAAAAATCATTTTGTAATTACCCTTTAGCTGCACCAAGCATACCAACAACTACCCCGAATAGAGCAACACCTTCGATCAAGGCAGCAGCAATAATCATAGTAGAAGTGATTTTACCTGAAGCTTCTGGATTACGAGCGATAGCATCCATTGCAGACCCACCAATTCTTCCAATTCCAAGACCAGCTCCTAAAACTGCCAATCCTGCTCCAATTGCGGATATTCCGAAAATTGCACTCATTGTTATATAGATTAAAAAATTACAAATTAATGATGGTGTTCTTCAACAGCAGCACCGATAAACAACGCTGAAAGCATTGCAAACAGATACGCTTGTAAGAAACAAACCAACAACTCTAACACTGAAATAAACAAAGCCATTGGAACAGATAAGAATCCCCACCAAGCGCTTTGGTTCACAAATATGATTGAGATTAATGCCAATACGATGATGTGACCAGCTGCCATGTTTGCAAACAAACGAATCATCAAGGCAAATGGTTTTGTCAAAATACCAACTAACTCAATTGGAATCATAATAGGCAATAAAGCGATTGGAACTCCAGGAGCAGCAAAAATATGTGACCAGTAATTTTTGTTTCCGGATAATACAGTAATCAATAAAGTGAAAACCGCCAAAACGATTGTAACACTAATATTTCCTGTTAAATTGGCTCCTCCAGGTAGAATAGGAATCAATCCCATCAAGTTGTTGATGAAAATGAAAAAGAAGATCGTTAATAAATAAGGCAGGTATTTTTCATGTTTACCTCCGTGGATATTTGCTTTAGCAACATCATCACGAACAAAAACTACTAGAGGTTCAATGAATTTCGCCAATCCTTTCGGAGCAACTGCGCCGTTTTTCTTGTAGAAAGAAGCAGCTGTAACTGTAAGAATGATGATCAGGATTGCGCCGAAAAACAAGGATAAAGTATTTTTTGTGATAGAAAAGTCAAACGGACGAGCATTTTCAGGATGACCTTCTTTACTGAAGTTTAATTTTCCTTCGCCATTTAACTTGTAGATTTTCTCGTGAATGAACCCGTAGCCTAATTCTGTATTAGCAACATATTTGAATCCAAGATCATGACCATCTTCATCTAAAGCTTCAACTTCATTACCATCGTACAATTCTTCCGATGAAAATGTTTTCATTCCACCGTCCATCAAAATTACAGGAAGATAAATAGTTGTTCCGCCATGTTCAGGACCCCATAAGTGCCATTCGTGCGCATCTTTGATGTGGTGGATGATGTCTAATTCGGCATCTTCCATGTTTTCCTCAGTCTTTTTTTCATTCGCAAATGAAACGTTCAAAGAAAAAACAGCTAAGCAGGTTAAGACGATTGATTTTAATACATTTTTTAAATTCATTGTACTTTTTTTACGAATGCAAGCCTTCAAATTTTGCGCAAAGGTAAGGAATCTTTGTTTAACAACAAGAAAAAATTAACATAAAATCTTTTTTACTTTTTTTTAAAATTGCAGGACATCTGTAATGATGGTAATTGTGATAAAAAAGAAGCTTTTTTCACCTGAATTTTAGCGATGATTTAATGATAAAATAGGCTTTTCTGAAGATACTTATTTTTTACTCCACTTGAGCAGTAGTATCGATTGAAGGAAAACGCAGGCGATAAAAAATGACAAAGCATTAAAAATGACAAGTCTCGAACTGACTGCTTTGGCATAAATAATCACAGCAAAGAAAAAGAGGAAGAAGATAACTTGAACAGAGGTTAATAAAACAAAACGATTCACAAACGTTGCAGGATCCTTATCCAAGGCTGGAGCGATAATTAAAATTCCGCTGCAAAAAAGCACAAAAATAAAAGCGTTAAGCAATGATGAAGCAGGAATAGATAAAGCAGGAAATACCAGTTGGCAAATCACAACATCGAATGCCATGATCAACAAAGCAAATGTGACAAAGGAAATGGCGTATTTTTTACTTTTCATCTTCGTTGACCATTTTAAGTACATCGCGAATGACAATTGTCAAAGCACCAGCTACACCAAATAAACACAAACCTATTGTCCACCAAGGTGTTTCAGAATGATATTTCTCATCGAGATAGTTTCCCAACCATGCGAAAAAGGCAATAATTCCACCCATTTGAATACCCATAGAAGTAAAGCGAAGATACTTCGGCATGGTTCGTTTCACATTTTCTTTTGGATCTGTCATCTGGTGAGCAATAGAATCTCTTTTTGACAAATGTAAGAATAAATAATTCTTGGAGAGAACTGGAAGGGAAAACGAAAATTTATATATTTGATTTTCAGTTTAGATCGAAAACGTACTAATCCAATACCTTTAGAAATTTCAATTTAAAAAATAGTCATGGAACAACCAATCCGATTCAATAGTGCTCAAAATGATTTTGAAAATCAACAACTCATAGATCAAACTGTTTTACTGCTTCGAAATCCGAAACATTTGTTCAGTGAAGCGAAAAAAGTTGGAGGAAAAGGAGTTGGAAGAATTGCCTTAATTGTAAGCTTGTTTACTTTAGTTAACGTCTTTTTTATCTTACAATCCATTGTTCGTCTGGCTTTTTTGGGTGATGCTTCTTTGGGTAAATACTTGTTGCTTGTACTCATTATTGGGATTATCGCGACATCTTTCGCGACATCCAAAGCGTACAAGTATGCCGTTATCAAAGCGTTTGGCGTTGTCTACAAAAAAATGACACCATTCTTCCAGAAAATTTGCGCTGTAATCATTGAGAAATCAGAAAAAGTGATTCAGAATGCAGATGAAGCGAAAGAGGGGAAATTAAAGGAAGTAATGGATTTTGGATTGATCCTTCAGTCTGTTTTCAAAAACCTTCCAGGATTTGCGCAAAAAATAATTGTAAAAATGTTGAACAAAACACCGATTCCTGAAATGGTGATTGAACTGAAACAAGATATATCGGAAGGAAGAAGGGATGAGGCAAGCGCAAAACTTCACTTGAAGATTGATAATTACCTCACGGATTCTTATTTTAATCAAAATACGACCAATTGGGTTCTCTGGTTATTACCACTGAACATAGCTCTTCAGTATGTGATAATTCATTTTTTGATGTGATGAAATAGATTATTTTTTTTCATTGTAATGCGGTGTTTAATGAAAAGTATTACTTTCGCCAAACATAACTGTACTAAATCAATTCTTATGAAAAAAATAACTAGCTTGTATTCTGTGGCGCTTTTTATGCCATTTTCATTTTCACAAACAATTATAACACTGCAACCGGATGCTGCTAATGGAAAAGATGCCGAGATTGCTAGTTGTGTGTCTTGCGGATATTCGAACCAGAATTTTGGCAATTCGAATGACTACTCTGCTATAGCGTGGACAAATAATGGTGCAATTTCGACGGGTCGAGGCTTAATAGAATTTGATTTAACAGGTGTGCCGCCTAGCGCGACCTTGATCAGCGCAAAATTGTCTTTATATCATAATCCATCGGGTTCTAACGGAACAAATTCATCAATGAGTGGATCAAATACTGGATTTTTAGAAAAAATAGTACAAGCTTGGGATGAAAATACAGTAACCTGGGATAATCAGCCTAGTACTTCAACAACTGGACAGATAAGTATTCAACAAAGTACGGCTATCGACGAAGATTATCTGGATATTGATATAACTGCTATGGTTATTGATATGATTGATAATCCTACCCAGAATTTTGGATTTATGTTTAAACTCCAAACAGAAACAGCTTATCGAAGACTGATTTTTTCATCAAGTGATCATTCCAATAGTGCTCTGCATCCAAAACTTGTCCTTACCTATTCTGGTACAACCGGTCTTGACGAACACAATGATATTGCATTAGTTGAGGTTTATCCGAATCCTACAAACGATATTTTGTATTTGAAAAATGTAAAACTGAAAGATGAGCTTACAACGGTTCAGATCATAAATGAATTAGGTGAAATTGTACTTTCATTGAATACGTTATCAGAAGATAATTCCATTAATGTTGCAAACCTAAGTAAAGGAATTTATACGGTAAAGAGCAACGATCAAATGATACGGTTTGTAAAATTGTAAAGTATTATCTTTTCATTTCTTTTTTCAATGCTTTTTCATTTTCGGTAGGGCGTGAATTCAGACGAGGTTGAATGATTTTTTGGGGATCAGGAAGATCTGAATTTACAGAGTCAATCGGAAGAGTACCCGAAATGACTTTTTTGATGTTTTCAATATAGTTTTCCTGAGCTTCTATTTTTTTTGTGAGTGATTGAATTTGTTCGTATTGTCGTTCCAATTGTTGCCGGTTTTCAGTGGTTGAATCAGTATCATTTTGTGATGAAAAAATACCAAATGAAATGAAAAGTGAAAAGACAATCCCTGATACGATGAAAGCAATGAAAGCAAGCGAATAAAGCCGGATTCGGCTTGTCGTGAAAGTCCATTTTAATTCGAAATTATCGGGATTTGTTGCGACTATTCGAAGTTGTTCTTTCAACTTTTCTTTTGTGGATTGAAACCAATTCATTGTATCAAATTTCAAGATTTATTCTTGATATTCCAAATTTGAGTCAGGCACTTTTATAGTTATCGATTTGTTAAACTGTGAAATAGTTCAAAATTTTTCAATTAAATTGCAACGAAAACTGTTTTTTTACGTCTAAATAGTTACGATGAAAGTTTTGTTCGCTATAGTACTTGTCTTCTTTGCTAATTGTTCTTTTGGACAATTAGTGACTAGTGCAGGAACACCTAGTGCTCTCGTTCAAAACGTATTATTGGGAAGTGGTGTTACGGTTTCAAATATTATGTATACCGGTTCCCCTTCAGCTATCGGTTCTTTTACCGCTGCTGGAACCAATCTAGGTATTGCTTCCGGAATAGTGATGACTACTGGAACAATCGTTAACAATGGCAATGGACCCCAAGGACCGAATAATGCATCTGGATCTGGTATCGACAATGGAGCTGGAGGTTCACCGCAACTTTCTGGGTTAATTGGAGGAACCGCTACACATAACGCAGCAATTTTACAATTCGACTTTATTCCCTATTCTGATACCGTTCGGTTTAAATATTCATTTGGATCGGAAGAGTATCCGGAGTATGTTGGGTCAACATTTAACGACGTCTTTGCATTTTTCATTTCTGGTCCTGGCATCGCTGGAGGTCAGCAAAATATTGCTAAATTACCGAATGGACTGCCAGTGACGATCAACAATGTGAATTCAGGTTTGAACAGTGCCTACTTCGTGAATAACGGTGATGGTACACAAGCTCCATACAACGGTTCCAATCATTACATTCAATACGATGGATTTACAAAAGTGTTGCAAGCTGTTTCTAAGGTTGAATGCGGGCAAACCTATCACTTGATTATTGAAATAGCCGACGCAGGTGATGGAATTTTGGATTCAGGAATTTTTCTGGAAGCTAATAGTTTAAGTTCTAAAGTTCCAGTTGATGCAACTTATGCTTTGTCTGCTCAATCTTTTCCTCAACCCAATGTTTTAGCAGAAGGTTGTGTATCGGCAACTGTTACGTTGACTAGAAATGGAAATATTTCAGCTCCATTGACAATTCCTGTTAATCTTTCGGGTACAGCTACTCCTGGAGTTGACTACACCAATATCCCAAGTACAGTTACTTTCCCTGCTGGTCAGTCTCAAATTCAATTTACATTTAGTGCGATAGCGGATGCATTGGTAGAAGGTATAGAAACAGTGATCATTAATTTGCCGATTACTGACCCCTGTGGTAATGTCAATCCAATTATACTTAATCTTGGCATTGGTGATATCCTGCCTGTTACAGTGACAGTTCAAAGTGCTGGTGTTTTATGTCCGGGTGATCCGATTACAGTGGAGGCCGTAGTGACAGGAGGCGCAAGTCCATATACCTATTCGTGGAGTACAGGTGAAACTTCGCCAACCATTACAGTTTCACCGACAGCGACGGCTACTTTTACGGTATCGGTAACGGATAATTGTTTACACCAAACGGCTGTTGGAACGGCTACGATCACAGTTCCTATTTATCCTCCTTTAGTATTGAATGAAACACCTGATATTACTGAAATATGTCCCTATATTTCACATGTATTAGAAGCCAATGCTTCCGGAGGAGCGGGGAACTATACTTATGTTTGGACTGCTACAGAGCCACCGGCGTTAGGAACTGATTCAACTCAGGAAGTGACTCCATCCAAAACTACAGCCTATACGGTTGAAGTAACTGATCAATGTGGAAACTCGGCTATCGGATACATTGTTTATACCATTACAAGTCCGCCTTTGGTGCTTACCATGTCTCCTCAAGTAGAAGTTTGCCCTCACGATTCGGTGCAGATTTTTGTGACAGCTACCGGAGGTTATGGACAATATCATTATACATGGGATAATCCTGGACATGATACGATTCCAACAATATGGGTAAGTCCTGGATCTACGACAACTTATACAGTCACTGTGGCCGATGATTGCAGAACTTTTACGGTTTTAGGAACAACAAAAGTTGTTGTTGTTGCGCCGGTTGCCGATTTCGAAGTTGGAAGTCAGTTAATGTTTGAGGGAGTTCCTATTACGTTTCATAATTTGACAACTAATGGTGTTTCTTATCAATGGACATTTGGAGATGGACAAAGTTCAACATTGGTAAATCCAAATAACACCTACGCTAATAATGGTAATTATGATATTACATTAGTTGCTACAGACGCGAAAGGTTGTGTGGATTCAATTACAAAACAGATTTGGATTCAGCAAGAATATTATGTGTATGTGCCGAATACTTTTACACCGGATGGCGGACGATTCAATGATTTCTTCAGTGCGAGTACAGTCGGAATTCGTGATTTATCAGTGACTATTTATGATCGTTGGGGGGAATTGATTTATGAATCGAATGAAAGGGCTTTTGCCTGGGATGGCACATACAAAGGGGTGGAAGCTCAACAAGGAGTATATACCTATAAAATTGATTGCAAAACCGATTCTGATATTCCTCTACACTTTGTTGGTCACGTTAGTCTTTTACGTTAGTAATTGGTTTGTACCGAAATCGTAAAATAATTTTGTGATTATTCTTTTTCCAAACAAGCATTGAAAATTTAGTAGTTTTGGTTTTTCGATTTTTGAACCTGCAATTCCATCCATTCGTCTCTCTATTTTCTAATGGAAGCGTAAAAAACTGTACGGAATTATCAGTGGAAATAAATGGGTTTTTAGAAAATACTACTCTGAAAGCAGTCCTTTTTTTATTAGCTAAAAAAACATTTCCAAATAGATGGTAGTTGTATTTTCCATCAGAAGTCAGAATTGAATCCAGAACAATATTTGAGTCGACAACTGAAACTATAGGAGGATGGGAGTATCCTTCAAAAATAAGGTTACTCGAAGTCTTGTCTGATTTTTTTTCAGTACAAGCTCCGAGTAACACGAATAGTATTAAACAATATCGGATCAAAGAGATTTTGTTCGTCCTCCATCCACAGGCACATTAATTCCATTGATATAAGATGCAGCTGGTGAAGCCAAAAATGCAACTGCAGCAGCAACTTCTTCAGGATTTGCAATTCTATTCATGGGTGATTCTGAGGCCATTTCAGCAAAAACTGCATCCACTGATTCATTGATTTGATCCGATTTGATTTGGGCTAATGTTTGTAAACGGTCTGTATTCGTAGCTCCGGGAAGTACATTGTTAACTGTAATATTGAATTGCCCCAATTCATTAGCCAGGGTTTTACTCCAATTGCCGACAGCACCACGAATTGTATTGGAAACTCCTAAATTCGGAAGTGGTTGTTTCACACTTGTCGAGATGATGTTGACGATTCTTCCGTAACCTTCGGCTTTCATAAGTGGATATAAAGCCTGAACCATGATGTGATTACAAATCAGATGTTGATTGAAAGCATTGATAAATTCAGAAATAACAGCATCTCGGATTGGACCACCTTTTGGACCACCTGTATTATTGACCAGGATATGCGCTTTATTTCCTTCATTTACCCAATTTGCCATGATAGTTTGCAATTCCAGTGGTTGAGTGAAATCAGCAACGATATAGCCGTGTTTCTGGTTTTCTGAGCAATCTAAATCAGCCACAGCCTCCTTTAATTTTTCTTCATTTCTTGCAACAAGAATTAACGTTGCACCTAGCTTGGAAAGTTCAATAGCAGAGGCTTTACCTATTCCTTGTGTGCTACCGCATACAACGGCGATTTTGTTTTTCAACTGTAACTCCATTTAATATTCTTTACGTGTAAATTTGAAACTCGAACAGATGACAAATATCAGTAAAATTTGCCATTAAAAAGTTAAAATTGTTTGTTCTATGTTAATATTCCTCCTTATTTTTATAGCAAAATAATAGAATATGATAGCTCCTTTTAATTTACATAAATGGATTGAAGAAAACAGAGATCTCTTGAAACCACCTGTTGGAAATAAATGCTTGTACAAAGAAGCCGGAGATTTTATTGTAATGGTTGTCGGTGGGCCGAATGCTAGAAAAGATTATCACTTCAACGAAAGTGAAGAATTATTCTATCAAATTGAAGGGGATGTGTTGGTTCGTATTCAAGAAAACGGGCATCCAAAAGACGTTGTTATCAAAGAAGGAGAAATTTTCCTGCTTCCTGGAAGTGTGCCGCATTCTCCGATCAGAGGTGCTAATTCAGTCGGGCTAGTGATCGAGCGAGTTCGTAAAGGTACCAATATGAGAGACGGACTTTTATGGTTTTGCGAAAAGTGTAATCACAAATTGAAAGAATACCGATTTGGTCTAGATGATATTGAAAACGGATTCCTGCCTATGTTTAAAGAGTTTTATAGCTCTGAAGAAATGAGAACCTGTGATAAATGTGGTCACGTAATGGAAGCAGACGAGCGATTTGTATAAAAATCAATTGGAAAATAGTAGGGACAGATCGCGATCTGTCCTTTTTTTGTTAGATGTTTTGTTAGATGCCCATCCTTTTTTGTTTTTTGAAAAGTTATCTCAACAAATTCACATGTCCAACCAATTCACCACGGTTGTTATTAAAATCAGAATAGATGATTTTCCATGTGTAAGTACCATCCTGACATTTATTTCCCTGATATGTACCGTCCCAAAATTCGTCCAACGATTTCATAGTGCAGATTAATTCTCCCCAACGATCGAAAATGTACATTTCAAAACGGTCAATATTTCCTCCAATTGCCTGAAAAACTGAATTTACATCTCCACCAGGAGTGAAAGTATTTGGAACATAAATGATTCCATTATAGGTAATATGAACATCATCACTTGCTTTACACCCATTTGCATCTGTGAAAGTGACAGTATATGTGAAATTTTTGTCGGGATTAGCAACAGGATTTATACATGTAACGCAACTTAAATAATCAGAAGGTGACCAAACGTAATTTCCAGAAGTCGTACTCGAAGCACTCAATTGAACTTGATCACCGAGGTAGGCCAAAACATCCGGAGAGGTCAATACATGTGGCGATGGAAAAAGATCAACGGTTACAGAAGCTGTATCTGTACAACCATATTGATCCATTCCAGTTACAATGTATTTGGTCAGAGCTGGTGGATATACTGTCACATCCTGAAGATTTGGATTGAGAATAGAATTGATAGGTGTCCATGTGTAGCTAACACCTCCGGAAGCCCATAGAAATGCAGGACTTTGAGGGCAAACAATAGTATCATTTCCTGCCAGTATAAGTGGGAAAACAACATCGACAAATACACTGTCGAGTGCATTACCACAAGCATTCTGGAAATTACAATAATACATCATATCGTTAGGTGGATTTACAGTTACCATGCTTCCTGTTGAAGGAGTGATATATAGATCGGGTGTCCACGTGTAAGTTTCAGCCCCGCTGACTTGGATAAGAGTTGGACCATTCAAGCACATCTTAACCGTGTCTGGTATGTTGGGTGTAGGAGGATTGTAAAACACGGAAACAGTAACTGTATCATAGGCATGGCATCCATCCGATGTAATAATTTCAAGGTCGTATGTAGTGGTTTGTGTCGGTGTACAGACAGGTGATCCTGAAGTAGGATTATCTAGGAAAGTAGGAGGTGACCATTGATAGGTTCCGCCACCTGTGGCATGAAGGATTGTACTGTTTCCTATACAGAGAGATGTGTCTGACGAAATGCTCTCATTAATAGTGTATACTTGCAGGGTCACTTGTAAAGTATCACTTCCGCAGCTATCGGAAATGATCACAGTAAATGTCGTCGGTGTTGTAATGGTAGCAATAGGGTTAGGAATTGTTGGATTGTTCAATACGTTAGTTGGAGTCCAACTGTAATTTGCTCCTCCATAGGCTTCCAATTGATAAGGAATTCCTGGACAAACTGGGGTAGGTGGTGTTACAACTCCTCCTTGAAAATCACCAATTTCCAGATTGAAAAATACAGAATCTGAAGAAAAACAATTGTTCGAATCTGAAACAATTAATTCGACAGTATAATTACCTGGTGTTGTGTAATAATGAGTAGGGTTCACAGCTGTCGAGGTTCCTCCATCACCGAATTGCCAAAAGAAGGTATTTCCATTTGCACTGTTGTTACTGAAAATAACAGGGGCTGGAATACAGATCAGTGGTGCTGGAGTGGTGACCACAGGAAGAATTTTGTTCAATTCAAATTTAAAAGCTGCTAAATTACAGTTGTTACTCAAATTTTGTGGGCCAATCACTCCCGGTGTAGTTGTAAATCCATTGTTGTTACCGCCACAGGCACCACAGACAGCGTGGTAGATCCTGCCTGATTTGTCAAACCGACTTGTACCTCCGTCAACATGATTATAACTGCTTGCCGATCCACCCATATAGGTGGCATATTTCAGGTAAGCAGCATCCTGATCCAGTACGGCAATGTAGAAATTACTTCCATTGGTGGTGGATTGAAATGCATCTCCAGTCGTTTGGAAACCATTCGTTGTACTGTTTTGAGCTTGCTGGCTATAAGCGGAATTAATGGTTCCGCCCCAACCTGAAAAATAGATATCAAAACAATCCGACACTAAAAATGCTGTAGGTGAAATTTCCGCGTGGCCAGATCCGCCGCCGACCATTGTGGTCCACAAAATATTGGTAAGATTGGTAGAATATTTTCGAATGAATTGTCCGGAATTTGCGGTTCCGTATAATCCAGGAGATATGCCCCAATCGCTTTCTGATTGACCAAAAACATAAACATTATCATTTAAATCCAGCTGAACAAAATAAGCCTGATCGTATTCTGCAAGTCCCATAAAAGTTCCGTTGACAACCGTACCAGTTAATCCGTTCAAGTGCACTAAATATCCATCAGCAACTCCGCCGTTGAATGACAAATCGTTTCCTAGCAGGATAGGTAAAGTATTGGAGTTGGTTCCTCCGGCAACATATACACCTCCTGTTGATGAAATTTGGATCGAGTTTCCTGATTCCAATCCACTTCCACCAAAATAAGTACTCCAAGCCATTGTTGTCAAAGAAGTATTCATCTTAAAAATTACTGCGTCCTGCGCACCATTTAACGATCCCTGAGAAGCATTTACAGTTGGAAAATTACTTGATTCGGTGGTACTTGAAACATAGATAAATCCATTTCCACCTTCAATGATTTCCCCCCGGAAAGGATCGCCATAATTGAAATTTAAAGCTCCTATATTTACACCATCTGTACCTGTCCCGCCAACATATGTAGACCCAAGTAATGCAGTACCATTTGAACTTAGTTTAGTAATGAATAGATCAGCTCCATTGTAATACAATTCGTTCTGGGTTATTGGTGGTCCGCCGTTAAAAGTCGGATCATAGGCTCCCGCTGAAGTTGGAAAGTTACTCGAAGATGTTACACCAAGTATATACAGCTCATCGCCTGAACCGGATACCAAACTATGTGGGGCTTCATTTGAATTTCCTCCTAGATAGGTTGAAAATATCAAAGCAGTACCAGTTGCATTGAATTTTGAAATAGCGACGTCAAAACCGGGAATCGTTCCACCCCCCAAAGAATAAGAATCGCCTCCGTTCATTGATATATCAAATGCTCCAGTTGTAGTTGGATAAGCACCCCCATCGTTGAAAACAATTCCACCGGCACATAAATTCCCTTGACCATCTGGAGTAGCCGTCATTCCCCAATTGTCTGCTGTTGAACCTGTAAATGAAGAAAAGGTAAGACTTGGGTCTATGACTAATGCTTGATTGTGATTGAATCCTTGTGGAAATTCAAAACTCACTCTTCCGTTTTTTAATTTGAAAAGTACTTTCACAGGTTTTTTGTTTCCTTCATTCACATTCCAGGCGATCGGTTTTTCTTCCACAATATCACCAAATCGGTTGGAAATATGTAGATTTCCGTCTTCATCAACTGAAACAGCATCTGCTCCTGTGATTTCATAACTAATTTGCGATACGTCCGTTTGTGGTTGAACAAGAAATGAATATTTCAGTTTTTCAGCATGTCCATCAACCAAAAGATCAATATTCTGATAAAAATTCTTAAGTGTGACGGCTTGAAAACTATTGATTTTTGACTTCCATTTTGCGGGGTCATTTCCTTGAAAATAATTTCGATAAAAAGCTGAAGCATCAGTTTCCTGACTTTCCCCTTTCCAGCTAGAGCCAATAAATTTCGAATGTATTACCTGAGAATGGATGATTTTGTTTTCAGGTTCAGTAGTTTGATTTCCAGAATGATCGTGAGACATTTGTTGTTTGAAATCATTCAAAGCATAAGTGAAACCATCTTTTTCCAAATACATTTCTCCCATGCTTAACTCCACTTTGTACAGAATCGGCTGAGCCCATTGTCCACGATTCGGATGCATCCAAACACCTTTTTCCTGTCCAAAAAACGGGCAGGAAAACAGCATAAAAAGGATGCATATTATGTGTTTCATGAATTCGAATTTACAACATTTTTGCAGACAAATTATTACCGTTAAATCAATGATAATGAATTGGTCATAAAGTGTAAAATACTTAACGAAAAATAGTTCAAAAAGTTGCCCCAAAAATCGACGAATAAATAAATAATATTTTCTCGGTTTTGCTCGTACTAAAACGTTAAATTTGCGGTAGATTTTATCAAAAAACTGGTAATGAGCGACGCAATACAACACGAGTGCGGTATAGCACTTTTAAGATTAAAAAAACCCCTACAATTCTACTTGGATAAATACGGTTCAGCGTTTTACGGCCTGAAAAAACTTCATTTGCTGATGGAAAAGCAACACAATAGAGGTCAGGATGGAGCAGGAGTTG
>CAIUKX010000204.1 GCA_903899795.1 uncultured Flavobacteriales bacterium | reverse complement strand
CACAAGACACAAGACACAAGTAAAACTGGAAAATTGAATTACCAAATTATCTTAAAATCTTGAATCTTGAAGTCGTTTATCCAAAGAATATGAAAATAAAAGAAGCGCAGGAAATTGTAGATACATGGATCAAAGAATACGGCGTTCGTTATTTTGACGAAATGACCAATACGGCGATCTTGATGGAAGAAGTAGGGGAAGTAGCGAGAATCATGGCTCGTCGCTACGGTGAACAAAGTGAAAAGGAAAGCGATAAGGGAAAAGATTTGGGGGATGAATTGGCGGATGTGCTTTTTGTCTTGATCTGTTTGGCAAATCAAACGGGAATAGATTTAGAAGCAGCGATGACTAAAAATCTGGAAAAGAAAACCAATCGTGATTCGGATCGCCATAAATTGAATAAAAAATTAAAATAAGACCTTAAGTGAAAAGATAAAAAGACTTATTTTGTCTTAAAATCTTGATTCTTGTAGTCTTTAATCTAAAATAATATGTCACTCAAAAAATACAACGAAGTTCTACAAGCAGCAATCATCGAAGCTGGTTTTGAAAATCAAACTGAATTTCAGCAAAAAACGATTTCAAAATTCAAGGAAGGGAAAGATTTTATTGCAATCGGACCAAAGGGAGCAGGTAAGTCAACAGCAATTGTCACTGGAGTTTTACAACGGTTGGAAAAGCAATCGGAAGATGATGCTCCACGTGCGGTCATAATCGTCACGGATAAAGTAAAGACCTTAGAAATGGAGGCCATTTTTTCACGTTTAGGCCGAAGAATGGATTTGATTACTGAAATTATTCACGATAAAGGACACAAAGTCCAACAGCGAAATGCTTTATATACTGGTGCGGACATCGTTATCGGTACAGCAAAAAGGTTGCATGAAATGTACATTTACAATGGTTTGAATTTAAGTAAAATCAAAATGTTAATCATCGATGATGCTGAAGCTGTTTTAAAAAGTGGTGTGCAAACGGAAATTCTTCGTTTGGTAGAAAGTATATCCAAATGTCAGTACATCATGATCAACGATCAATTCACCGATCGGATGAAAAAATCTTCCGAATTATTCATGTTTAATCCTGCATTGATCGAAGTAAAAGAACCTGAAAATTTGGATATCGAAGAATAGTTTTCTGACTATCTGACAGGTTGTTTTGAATTGGTACAATAATAGGGTGTAAATCGACATGAGTAAAAAAGGAAAAACGAAAGTAGGTGGTGTGACGATGTCATCCGTATTCAAAACCATTGTTTGGCCCCGTAGAAAAGTCATAGGTATTGGACTTTTTTTGATAGCAATCAGTAGATTAAGTAGTTTGTACTTGCCATACGCTAGTCAGCAGTTGATCGATAAAATTATTCCGGCGAAAGATTATCATGCTTTATTGTTGCTGATCACCTTCGTTGTCGTTTCGTTGACTTTACAAGCAGTAACGTCCTACGTATTAACGAATATACTTAGCATTGAAGCTCAAAATTTGATTTCTCAATTACGGGTTCAGGTTCAAAAGAAAATTTTATCATTGCCGGTAAATTATTTCGATAACAACAAAAGCGGTGCTTTGGTTTCACGGATCATGAGTGATGTGGAAGGTGTCCGAAATATAGTTGGTACCGGATTGGTTCAGTTAGTAGGTGGTTCGATTACAGCAATAGTTTCTCTGGTTTTGTTGATTAGAATTAATCCATGGATGACACTTTCGACTTTGCTTCCGATTACTTTCTTTGCCATTATTGCATTAAAATCTTTCAAAAAAATTAGACCTATTTTTAAAAAGAGAGGACAAATAAATGCGGAAGTAACCGGACGATTAACTGAATCACTGAATGGTGTTCGGGTGATCAAAGGATTTAATGCAGAAGCACAAGAAAATAAGATTTTTGAAAACGGTGCTGAAGAATTGTTTCAAAATGTAAAATCGAGTTTGAAAGCTACGTCAATGATTACAAGTACAGCTACATTTCTGTTGGGATTAGCTTCTGCTGGAATCATGGGAATCGGAGGATATTACATGATCAAAGGACAGATGTCAACGGGTGAATTTTTCTATTTCACCTTACTTCTTGGATTCATGGTGGCTCCAATTGTTCAAATGAGTAACATAGGTAGTCAGATGACTGAAGCATTTGCAGGTTTGGATCGTACACAGGAAATTATGAATATGCGTCCGGAAGACAACCCTGAATTAAGACCTGTTCAGTTGCAAACCTTGAAAGGTGATATCATTTTCGACAATGTCAAATTCAGTTACCAGGAAGAAAAAGAGGTGTTGCATGGAATTAGTTTTTCTGCACCTGCAGGTTCTGTTACGGCATTGGTTGGATCTTCTGGTTCTGGGAAGTCAACAATTGCAGGCTTAGTTGCTACATTTATCGATCCTGTTGCGGGTTCTATTACAATCGACGGACAAGACTTGACGAAAGTTGGTTTGTCCAGTTATAGACAACATTTGGGAGTTGTACTTCAAGACGATTTTTTGTTTCAAGGTACAATCCGCGAAAACATTCTTTTCCCAAGACCAAATGCCACGCAAGAAGAATTGGATTACGCTGTGAAATCGGCTTACGTGAATGAATTTACAGATCGATTTGATGATGGTTTGGATACGCTAATAGGCGAGAGAGGTGTTAAATTGTCAGGTGGTCAGCGTCAGAGAGTAACAATAGCCAGAGCTATTTTAGCAAATCCGCGGATCTTTATTTTAGACGAAGCAACTTCAAATTTGGATACAGAAAGCGAATTGTTGATCCAGCAAAGTTTATCGGAATTGATGAAAGACCGAACCACTTTTGTTATTGCTCACCGTTTAAGCACCATTCGTAAAGCCGATCAAATATTAGTTATCGAAAACGGAAGCATCGCTGAACTTGGAACGCACGACGAATTGATCGAAAAGAAAGGAAGATACTTCGATTTGTATACGTATCAAAGTAGAATTTAATCAATATACTTGACAAAAAATACCGAACAGTTAACTTGAATGGTTGACATGACTTCGGTTGAGTCATAATGTATATTCAGCGGTAATTCAGGGTTTAAGTCAGTAGTTGGGATTTCACCTGCTGCCCAAGATAAACCGCTCCAGATTTGTTTATCATAAGATACACGAACAGGTATTCTGTTTTTATTTTGAAAAGCTTCGATACGTAAATAGTTGCCCATTGATTTACCCGTTGGAGGAGCTTCACCTTTCGTTCGATGCGGTCGTCCGGTGGCCTCTTTTTGAGAAAAAATAATCCGAATAAATCCATCAGCAGGAATATTTTTAATTTGTAGGGCTTTGTGTCCAGGATTTTCAGAAAGAATCGAAAAGGACAAAGCTTGAATTTCTTGTGGAATACGTACATCGTTTTGAACACCCATTTGATATTGTTCAGTGGCAAATTTTCCACAGCCAATTACAACCAATTGTTCCGGGCCGATCAATAACTCATTTTTCTCGATTTTAGGGATGTAGCCTATATCCGAGAATAGAATTGAGTGTTCCCCCGTTATTATTTTTGGAATAGAAACTCGTGTAACTTTTTGAGATGGATTTACGAGTGTAACCACACCATCATTCTCATTTTGTGAGATATATCCGTATGGATTTCCGCTACCAGGAATGGAGCCAAAGGACGTAGTATTGTATTTGAATTGAAGTTCGCTATACATGGTTTGTGCTTTAGCAAACCAGATACCATCTTCGTCATTCAATAAACTCAAGTCACCGTAATATGTATTAATCCACCCACCTCTGGCCAGACTCAAAATTAACATACCTTTCCAGGCTTCTTTTTGTCGAAAATAACAAGTGCCGGTATTTCCGATCATAAATGAAGAATTATCAATTCTTTGTAAGGGGATTTCGTTGAACTCAAATTGACGTACCATGTGATCGCTGTATATTTCTTTTGAACGCCAAAAATTAATACAAGGTACGTCTGAAGGTCGAGGATCTCCAGAATACATAGAATCGAAAACATTGAGCCATTTTGGATCAATCGTTTTTGTGAATACCGGATAAGTATCTTTCATTTCGCCTCCAAAACCATTATACGCAAGAAATACAGCTTCACTATTTTTAAGCCTGAATTCACTCAAAGCCTGATAAAGGGCTTTTTGATTATTCTCAATTATTTCATCCGTTGATAGGTGTTCTTCGGTGTCTGTTCGAGCACTAAAATCTGTGAAATCTAACTTGAATAAACGAATTCCCCGATCGTACCACAATTGAAATGTTTGAATGTGGTATTTCAAAAAATCACCTTTAGATAAACTGACACAATATGAGTTGCAAACTGAGTTTTTCCATTCGGATAATGGTTGCATCCAGAATAATTGCCCCATTCCTAAAATGTTTACTGGAAACCATAATCCCGGCAATAAATTATTTTCACTGCAGTTTTGAAGCCATTCATCATAACCATTGGGCCAATATTTTTCATTAAATTTTCTACAGCCACTGCTGGGGTCAGCCCAACCTTCATCCAGAACAAAATAATCAAACCGAACTCCCTTTTTCTTGAGTGCCTGAATTGCATATAATTCTTTCATTGCGAGTTCGCTCGTCAGTGGCTTATTATCCGATAAATTATCATGAGCTGCCCATGTGATATATACCGAAATGGGTTTTTTGATTCGGAAAATAGCTTTAGATTGAACGTATTGAATTCCTTTATAAATCCCGATTGGGATGAGCGTAATTAATGAACCCAGACCAAATAATTTGAGTACTTTTCTTCTTTCCATCAATCAATTCGTCAAATCACTATTAAGATATAAATGTAACAATTTTTCTATCTTTCGGAAAATTATGCGATTAGTGCCTTTTTCAAAATACATTTAAATAATTATTCAAAAATGAAAAGTAAGATTGCTTCGACTGTTTTGATGATTCAACCTGTCAGGTTTGGATACAACGAACAAACGGCAGTGACAAATTCTTTTCAAAATAAAGCTTCAACTCTTACGAGTTCAGAGATTCAGGAATCAGCATTGAAGGAATTCCATCATTTTGTTCAATCTTTGAAAGATGTGGGTATTGAAGTAATTGTTTTTCAGGATACGATAGTTTCTCATACTCCCGATTCCATTTTCCCGAACAATTGGCTGAGTACAAGTTCGACAGGAGAATTGTATACTTTTCCCATGGCGACACCAAATCGTTCCTTGGAAAGAAGACAAGATATTTTGGATTTTCTGGTCGAAAAATACGGATATGGATGTAATCGTGAATTGGAAATTTTTGAATCTCAAAACCTATATCTCGAAGGAACCGGAAGTTTATTGATCGATGCAGCCAGTGAAGCAGCATTTGTTGCATTGTCACCCAGAGCCGATGAGGTAGTACTCGAAGCCTATTCCAAATTTTCAGGACAGGAAATCATCACCTTTCAGTCTTTAGGACCTGAAGGCGAATTGATTTATCATACCAATGTCATGCTTTGTATTGCCGATCAATATGCGGTGATTGGCGCAGATACTATTGTTGAAAAGGATAAGATTCGAGTTTGTGAGGCTTTGAAAAAAAGAGGGAAAACCTTGATTTATATTTCCAATGAGCAGGTGTATAAACATTTTGCGGGCAATATGCTTCAATTGCAAAACAAGAAAGGCGATAAGTTTTTAGTGATGTCAACAAAGGCTCGAAATAGTTTAACACAAGTCCAACTCGATCAAATTGAATCATTTGAAAATACGATTGTTGATGTTCCACTGGATGTAATTGAAACCATCGGAGGAGGAAGTGCCCGCTGTATGTTAGCCGAAATTTTTTAATTTTTCAGCGACAATCTGATCGATTGGAAAAGTAAAATCATCCGGAGAAATAGTGTTCAAAGAAATCCAGCGTTGTTTTTCTCCCTCTACCGTCCAAGGTACATCGTGTTGATTGGCTTCGATAGATTTCCAATTCGGGTAACTCACTTTGAAGTAAAAACTGATCAATTGATGGTTGGGATTAAAAGCAGATGCTTGAAAAAAATCATTGACATAAAAGAGGTCTTTAACTTCTACTTCGATTCCCAGTTCTTCTTGAAATTCACGTTGAAGTCCTTCCTTTAGACCTTCGCCAAATTCCAATCCGCCACCGGGAAACTTGGTAAACGAATAGCCATTCCGGCATTCATCCGAAACCAGCACTTCATTTAGATCATTGATCAATAAACCGTAGACTCTGAGATTGAAAGATTTCATTTTTTTGCTTCCCCCTTTGGAGGGGGGTGATTAATGTTGTGAACCATTAGTAAATACAAGGGTTTTGAAAGTTTTTCATATCCTGTCTTCATAATAAGGTTCACAATTGGATTCTTAACCATTATTTAAGATCAAAAAAATTCTAATTCATGTATTTAACATCATTAGACTTGAATCAAATACTAGAAGAATGGTTTAATCTCTCTATTATAAAATAAATCGAGCATAACGAAAAACAATTTTGAAAATTAATTATTTTATCT
>CAIUKX010000203.1 GCA_903899795.1 uncultured Flavobacteriales bacterium | reverse complement strand
TTTTGAATTCTTTAAGAAGGTGACGATCTATTGAAATTATTAATTTTTCTTAACATTTATTCCAACTTTCTGCTCACTATTATCGTCTATGTATGACTAAGGAATTTATTCTGTTTTATTGAATTGTCCAATGAAAAGTATAAATTTAGCCGTTCGAAAGAAATTTAAACTTTTTGCTCACTATAACATTCACACGAATATGAAACAAAGTATACTCTTTTTTAGCATTTTACTTCTAACCAGTACTTCTGCATTTTCGCAGGTAAGTCAATTAGGAGAACCTCTGACGTTCAAAGATAAAGTAGTAAAAACTTCAAATTACTTTCTGACACCCTCTGTAGACAATGCATCTGAAATTCAGGCTGAACAAGAACGTCAGGCGCAATCCGGAGATAAAATGACGCGATTTGGAAAAGAACATCCTGTTTCGATTGATGTTTTTACTGAAGGTGAAAAAACAGTTTTACCCAACGGTGATTTATTGTATCAATTCGGAATCGAGTGTAAAAATGCTGTTTCAATTAATCTAATTTTTGACAAATTTCAATTGGCAAACGGTGTGAGATTATACCTCTCTGATCCTGTGAAAAAGAAATACGACGGCGCATATACTTCGTTGAACAATAATACTCCCAAAATGTTGGGTACTGAAATCGTGTATACGGATAAACTAATCATCGAAATTCAAGTCCCCCATGACAAAGACGGACAATCAATATTGCATCTTGGTACAATTGTTCATGGTTTCAGAAATTTAGACAATTTGATGAAAGCTTTAAATTCATCGGGTGACTGTGAATACGATGTCAACTGTCCGTTAGGTCAGGGATGGGAAAGTCAGCGAAATGCTGTTGCGATGATGGTAAATGGTGGTGGATTTTGCTCTGGGTCACTTGTAAATAATACATCAGGGACAATTATCCCTTATTTTTTATCTGCCAATCACTGCGGTACAACTCCGGGATCTTGGGTATTCCGTTTTCGATGGGAATCACCTGAGGGACAAGCCGATTGTGCAACAAGTGCTCCTTCAATCGATGGCCCAAGTACGATGAATGTCAACGGAGGAACTTTGTGCGCTAATTATACCCCATCCGATTTTACGTTGACTTTACTGAACACTCCTCCAGATCCAACTTGGGGAATCTACTACAACGGTTGGGATAGAACTGAAATTCCAGCTACCCAGTTGACAGGTATTCATCATCCTGCAGCAGATATCAAAAAAATATCGAGAGACAATAGTACTGCCGTTTCTGCTTCTTTCAACGGAGGAGCAGCCAATACTCATTGGACGGTTCCATCCTGGGATGAAGGTGTAACTGAGGGCGGATCATCAGGTTCTCCTCTCTTTAATCAACATCACAGAACAATCGGTCAATTACACGGCGGGACTTCAGCTTGTGGTGCAGCACCTCAAGACTTAAATGATCAATACGGAAAGTTTGCCGTTTCATGGGATGGTGGTGCAACGAATAATACAAGATTAAGCAACTGGCTGGATCCGGGAAATATTGGTCCTTGGTTCATCGATGGAGTTGATCCTGCAGCACCGACTGTTTCAAACGATGCCGAAGTTTCAAATGCGAAAGTTAATTTTGGAACACTTTGCGGAGGTACATTGACACCTCAGGTAGATCTTTATAATTCAGGAACAACCACACTTACTTCCGCTACAATTCATTACGGATACGATGGTTTGACTGATCAAACATATACTTGGAGCGGTTCATTGGTTTCTTATGGAACTTCAACCATTACATTACCAAATAGCACACTTCCAGGAGGAAGTCACACCTTCAAAGCAATTGTTATCAGTGATGTAAACAATACAGTTGCCACTAATGATACAACAGGTGTGAACTTTACTACTGTCACAAACGGAGCAATTATCAATGTAAGTTTAAACATCAACTGTTATGCAAATGAAGATTCATGGGTAATTACAGACACTTTATCACAAACTACTTTCGCTAGTGGCGGCGGATACGATGGAAATAATCCACTTCATATCATCGATTCAGTTTGTCTTGCAATCGGATGTTACAAATTTACCATGACCGATGCCTACGGTGATGGTATCTTGGGAGATTCGACATCCGCATGCTATGCCGGAAGTTATTACATCAGTACTGCACAGAACGATACAATTGCTGCACTTTTACCTATCAACTCCAACTTCGGAACCACTACTTTCTCTCAATTTTGTTTAGGTGATGCTGGACTAGAAGAATACTTCCTGAAACAACAAATCAGTATTTTCCCAAATCCTGCGACATCCGATTTTACGATTTCATCTAAAGATGTAGCGATCGAAAAAATTGAAATAATGACCATTACTGGGCAGAAAATTTATGAAAACAATCCTATTTCTGAATCCACAACGATTGACTCTTCTTCTTTTGCAAAAGGAATGTATTTCGTACAGATGCATACCCAAAAAGGAATTGTTTTGAAATCGTTGGTTATTCGATAAAACTATTCTTTTCGATATCCATATGTAGGGACAAGTCGCCACTTGTCCCTACATATTTTGATCAATAAATTCAGCCAACGAATAATCCTTTTCTGTGATTTCATTTTTATCGTGGGTAAACAATTCTATCTTCATTTGTGAACATTTATGAATCACTACGTCTGGGTGATGACCTATTTTATCGGCATGTTTAGCAACTTTCAGTAAAAATTTTACTAACTCAGTTTGGTTCTCAAAGGAAAAATTCTTTGTAAGCCTATTATTTTCTATCTTCCAGTTCATAGCTATTCCATTTTTTTGTGATTTGAACAATTGACTCAAAAAGTTTTTCAAAACTATTGATCACAAAGTAGAATGGCTGCATTTCAGTTGTTATAAAAGGCATATTCAGGACTGTTTCAATTTCAAAAATTCGCTTTTCGGTTGTTCCAAGTAAGGAAGAAATTGCCTCTCCAAAAGAAGACATAATTCCTGCTCCGTATATTTTTATTTCATCTTCTTTGATCAGACCGAACTCAATGGTAAACCAGTACAATCGTTGAAGCATCAGCAATTTTTCTTCATCATCGATCATACTTTTACCTAATTGCCCGAAAGCATGTATGAAATCAGAAAAAACAGGGTTCGAAAGCAAAGGTACGTGTCCGAAAATGTCGTGAAACATGTCTGGCTCTTCCAAGTAATCTAATTTTTCCATTGATCGTAACCAAGTAGAGGAAGGAAACTTTTTGTCTGCCAGCAAAATAAAAAACTCATCCACTGGGATCAATCCCGGAACACAGTAAATTTCCCAGCCTGTTGAAGATTGAAACCATTGGTTGATGCTAGAAAAATTGGGAAGTGATTCTGCATTCAGTACAACTTTCATCTGATCCAAAGCATTGATGTAATGTGCACTGGCTTTATCTTCTAAATTTTTTACTTGTCGTTCGAACAAAGTTGTCCAATCTTGCAGATCCTCTGCCGTGT
>CAIUKX010000202.1 GCA_903899795.1 uncultured Flavobacteriales bacterium | reverse complement strand
TTGAAAGATCTGGGTGTAAAGACCTCAAAGAATTTACCACCAAGCGTTAGCGGCAACGATGAGGAATAGATCGTTGGTCAATAGGCAGCAAAAGTTAAGCATGTAGTGTTTAAAATTAGTGATGCGCTCTAATAAGCTCCAGAATTAGGTTAGAGTTGTTTTTAGTGATTCTATGGAGCATTATAAAATTATCTACAAACATCACCTGGTTTTGTTTTAGTTCAACCGTATTAGGCGTAGAACTCCGAACAACATCCAAATACTCATTAAGATTGGGGTTGACACATGGTTTTTCTACTGGCAGTATCGGTAAATAGAACTTCCGTTCTGGCGTTCGGGTATACATAGGAAAGACATTGCCATCAAGGAATCTTGATTTAAATTGTACATTTTGCAGATCAAGTCCGTTCTCTCGTTTTAGCCTTAAGTAAACCTGCTCTGAATTAATGAGGTCAATTAAGATATCTGCATCCCAGTTTGTTATTTTTAAGTACTTAAATGTAGGATCATATGAACTGAAGTGACAGTTGTGATTTGGAACATCATTATCGTTACATTTTATCCTGACGCTATTTCCCAGACAATTTGTAAAAATAGACTCATGAGATTCTGGTATTAAAGTTAAGCCGTTTTCTGAAAGGTCAATCTGTTTTCGCAGTATAAAGAGTTCTTCATTTAAATTTTGCAACATGTTCGTATCAGCCCCGTTGTCCTCTACTTCCTTAATACTTTGCTGTATACGTTTTTTCTGACTCAGCAAGTCAACTTCTTGTTGAACCGTATAAAATATTTCGGGTGATAGAATCACACCCGTTTCGACCCCATAATCAAAAACATCTTTCGCATTTAGTTGAATCACCTTAAATTTCTCGTTATCGATTATCACATCCTTATATGATGTGTTAGAAATATCTGGTGATATTTTATCATACTGATTCTGTTCACCAGATTCCGCCAAATGAATAGATATAATGACCAGCTCTATGTTCTTATATACCGACCTCAAATTTTTTTTAGCAGTTGATAGTTGTTTGGCTGCCTCGGAAATTGCTTTTTTACCGTCTATGGAAGTTTTTATTTCCGCTATTGTTAGCGAATGCCTGGTTTTTAATACAAAATCCAATTCTCTATAACGAACAATGTTTTCACCCGATTGGAGGTAACGTATTATTCTTCTTGGACAATAACATTTATCCTGCTCTGCCCAATTCCTAATGGTTTTTTCGAGCAAGTAACCGATGATTGAACTTTTACGGTTGATATGATTGGGTACTACTTTACCCTTTTCCTTTTTGGTCTTGAAGCGCAATTGTAGCCGCTGAAACCCATTATCAGATTCTGGCACCAAAGAAACATTGCGAACTTTTATATCGTCTATTTTCATTATATTAATTTGGTCTGTTACAATGACTACACCTGCCATTACAAGTATGGCACTTGTTAAACTCTGCACTTAGCCCGTTTTTTCTATCCAGGTCTTCACCAAAAGCATTCTTGTAGCGCACCTTGGTTAGCTCGAAACTATTTACCAGGCTTTTGTGGTCATCCTCGCCAAACATTCCGAAGTAAGGGAAGTGGTGC
>CAIUKX010000201.1 GCA_903899795.1 uncultured Flavobacteriales bacterium | reverse complement strand
TTTCTTTTACTTTATCTGCTGCTTCTTGCAACAATACAGCTGAATGAACATTTAATCCTGAATCATCGATCAGTTTTTTCGCTTCAACAGCATTTGTTCCTTGCAAACGAACGATAATCGGAACTGGAATATTCCCCATGTTTTTGTATGCGTCTACAACTCCTTGAGCAACACGGTCACATCTAACGATACCTCCGAAAATATTGATCAAGATTGCTTTAACGTTTGGATCTTTCAAAATGATATTGAAAGCTTTTTCTACTCGTTCTGCATTAGCTGTTCCTCCTACATCCAGGAAGTTAGCAGGATTACCACCTGATAATTTGATAATATCCATTGTAGCCATCGCTAATCCTGCACCATTTACCATACAAGCAACGTTACCGTCAAGTTTTACGAAATTTAATCCTGCTGCATCAGCCTCAACTTCTGTTGGATCTTCTTCAGCGAAATCACGCATTGCAGCATAATCAGGGTGACGGAACAATGAGTTACCATCTAAGGTTACTTTTGCATCTACGGCGATGATTTTCTCATCTGAGGTTTTAAACACTGGGTTGATTTCGAACATGGAAGAATCGCATCCTTCGAAAGCAGCATATAATTTGGTTACGAACTGAGTCATTTCTTTGAATGCCTGTCCTGATAAACCTAGGTTGAAAGCAATTTTTCTAGCCTGAAATCCTTGAATTCCAACTCGTGGGTCAATTACTTCTTTGAAAATCAAATGCGGTGTGTGTTCTGCAACATGCTCAATATCCATTCCACCTTCTGTAGAATAAACAATTACATTACGCCCCAATTCACGATCCAACAATACAGACATATAAAATTCTGAAACTTCAGTTGGTCCAGGGTAATAAACGTCTTGTGCGATTAACACTTTGTTTACTTTTTTACCAACTCCGTTAGTTTGAGCTGTTTCGAGGTGACCTCCAAGGATACCTTTCACTACATCGTCCAATTTGTCGATACCTTTTGCTAAAACTACACCATGAGATCCTGTTTCAGCAACAACGCCTTTCCCACGTCCACCTGCATGGATTTGAGCTTTGACAACGAACCAGCTTGTACCAGTTTCCTCGGTTAATTTTTTTGCTGCAGCTTGTGCATCTTCCACTTTGTCAATTACAATACCTTCTTGTACTTTAACTCCAAAGCTTTTTAATATGGATTTTCCTTGATATTCGTGTAAGTTCATCTTCTGAATTTTAGTGCCGTAAAAGTAAGTGAAATTCTTTGTAAATGGAATATTTTACAGCTAATTTTTTACATTTCCGGTGAATTCATTTGAACAGTGCTTGAGATGTCAATACAGTACTTGTTTTTACTACCTGATTACATTCACATTCCCTTTGATTTCCTTGTTGGCATCATTGTATAAATCTTTGAATCGGATCACCCAAGTATACATTCCATCGTTCGCAGGATGATTTTTGTAAGTGCCATCCCAGCCTTTGGAAGTGTCTTTGGATTCGAAAACGAGTTCTCCCCACCGGTCATAAATGTTTATCTGATAACTCTTAGGATCAAATCCGCTTGTGAATACAGGTATAAATTCGTTGTTGAATTTATCTCCGTCGGGTGTAAATGTATTCGGAACATAAAAAGCCAGTAAGTCCATTACAACAATTGTGAAATCAACACTATCGATGCAACCTAATGTATTTTGAACAATCAGATGTACGTTATGAGTTCCTTCTTCCGGTGTAATAGTATGAATAAAATTAGATTGATTCGATTGTGTACTATCGTCAAAAATCCATGTGTAATTATACGATGCGGGTGTTGCTTGAAAATTAACAGCCGTGTTTGGAATCTGAACTGTGTTTGGAATTGCAGACCAATCAAAATTAACAGTATTGTTGATCGTTACATTGACTGTTGTTTGTCCGGTACATAGACCTGATGTGCCGACAACGGTATATGTTGTGTTGGTTGAGACTGTTGCAGTTACATCTGCTCCTGTTGTGTCAGATAAACCAGTTGCAGGACTCCAAACGTAAGTGTCAGCACCAGAAGCATGAAGATTTACCGGGATTCCTGAACAAGTTTCAACATCAGGAGCTGTAATGGTCAATTGATTTTGTACGGTTACTGTTGATGTAGTTGTCGCTGTACAGCCTGCTGTAGTTCCTGTTATGGTGTATACAGTTGTTGTAGTTGGGGAAGCTTGTACTGTTGAACCTGTAGTTGCTGATAATCCCGTTGATGGAGACCATGTGTAAGTTGTTGCACCCGTAGCTGTTAATTTTACTGGTTGGTTCATGCATACATTTCCACTGTTTACCTGTAAATTAATAGGGGTACCGTTTGTAATATCCAATGAATTGGTGTAACAATTTCCATTGATGGTATAGGTAACGGAATAGTTACCACCCGCTAGTCCTAAAGTTGAATAAGTTAATGTATTTGTATTTTGTCCTACGATTGCAACACCATTTTCATACCATTGAAAACTTCCTCCTGAAGTACTTACCGCAGCAGTTAATTTGTAATCATTGGTACAAGTGGAACCAGTGGTGGTAATTCCTACAGAATTAAAAGAATTTGCAGTGTTAATAATGATATTGTCAATCACATAATAGGGTAGAAATGTAGCCGAACCATCAGAAATGTAAGGGTATTGAACCGGTAATGTACAGGGGGATCCAATAACTATTTCTGAAATTGTAGTGGTTGGTGTAAAAGTGATGCTTAAGGTGTGGTAATGACCATCATTGACTAATGTCACATCTCCCAATACAGAAAATACGGGTGGCGGACAATCTATTCCCGGATATGGAATGTTTCCGCAATTTAAAGCACCATATAGAGTCCATTGAAAATTAGGAACCAGAGAGGTGATGTCAATTAGATCAAGTGAGACATAATCAATTCCAATTAATCCTACCTGCATTTGAATGGTATATTGCGTACCTGCGGTTAGCGGAGCATTTAAACAAGCTCCTATGTATTCTTTATAATCAGTTGCAACAACACCGCCAGCAGCCCCATCTCCATCGGGGAAAGGGAATAGTGCTGAATTGGAAATACTTGGAATGGCCATAGCGCACACGTGTAAATAATCGGAAGTTGCATCTGAAGCTTGAACCCAACTTTGTGCACAATACATTTCTGAAAAGGTTGAAGGACAACAATTTTGAAGTTCAAAAGAAGGATTTGGAATCAATGATGTTGGATTTGTACTTGCAGTTGAGCAAACACAATTGGGGTCGTTCATGTCAATTAATCCATCACCGTCATCGTCAATAGCGTTGTTGCAGATTTCTTGTGAAAATGAGAAAGTTGTGGTGAAAATAAACAGTAGAAATAGGTGTAGTGGCTTCATAATAATAAAGGGTTGATGTGTATTCTAGGTGTATGACGCAGGTTAAATTATTTGGTTGTCTTTAATTGTTTGAAATAGTTAAAAAATTATCATTAGGTAAAAGTATTGTTAATTTTTCGAAAATAAAAGCATTTAATCAGTGAATTAGTGAATAGTCTGTTAAAATGATAGAAAAGTACTAATTATTGATTTTTTGGTAATCGTTTTTTTATAAGATGTATTAAAATCGATCTGAAATTAATTGGAGAAAATTATTGAAATCTAACTTTTTGTTACCCTCTTAAATTTCTGAAAATCCATCGAAATGTACTCCAACCGACCATGCTTCTGGTTTTTCAGCAAACCAAGGTTTGATTTTTGGCCAGATTGTTCCGAAAGTTTCTGATGTCCGGTAATTTTCCAAAGCTTCTTCATTTTTCCAGTGACTATATGTCATCACAATTTCGGGTGTATTGATGTCACGCAGCAATTTCATTCCCTGGCATCCAGGAAAAGTATTTACTTGTTGTTTAATGGTTTCGAAAAAAGATAAAAAATCTTCAATTTTATCAGCTTGAAAATGAAGTTTAACAATTCGTGTTATCATTAGAATAAAGATTCAAGTGTTTCTTTTGATCCTCGAGGTGTGAATTCAATCCGAACAACATCACCTAAATGGACTCCGAATAATTTTTCTGCACCACCACCACTGCCATTTGCACCGCGATTTATTGCGATTTCGAGAAGCCCGTTTTCGTTGAAAATAGCCACTTTTTCTCCTTCTGAGACCTCATTGTATGTTGTTGAAATGGTGTCTATGAAATAATCTCGCTTTCTGAAATAAATTGTAAAAGGAACATCTTTTCCAATGCGTTCGAAGAGTTCACGGCTTACATTCACAATGAGATTTCCATAAGAATCGATATGGATAACATTGCCTTTGATGAGGTTTGTTTCCAAAACGGCAGTAAGAGCAAATGCTTTCTTATAGCTTGGAAAAGGAGATGCTATTGAATCAATTTTTTCTCCGTTTAAAATTTTACAAGCAATCGGAACAAACATATTTTTGGTCGGAAAGCTGAACAGTTTCTTATTGGATAAAACGTCATCAATTCTCCAAAATCCATCCGGTTGATTTTCTTGTAGAAAGGATCCGAAAAAACCATTGTCGTTGGAAATGAAATAATGCCCCTCAAATAATAAAATAGAGGGAAATGATCCGTCTGAACCTCCAAAGTTGACAATTGGTTCTGTGTCTACTCCGATAATATGAACAGTTCCCTTCGGGAAATCACGAAAACAGCAAGATACATAATAAGCTGCTTCTGAAATATTGAAAGGTTTAACGGTGTGAGAGATATCAACAATTTTTGCTTCAGGAACCAAAGATAGAATCGTGCCTTTTATCGATGCGACATAGTGATCTTGAAGTCCCATGTCAGTTGTTAATGTAATTATTTGCATCCGTATAAAATTCTCACTCGTTTTTGACGAATTATTTTCTAATTTTGCCACCAAAAATAAGTTTATTAAGTAGATTTTTTATCAAATCGACAACAAATATTCACATTGCAAGAGAAAAGCATTGAAATCAAAGGGGTCAATCCCGCAGAATTGTTCGGAGTGAATAATTCCAAGCTAAAAAAAATCAAAAGTTTTTTCCCGAAACTTCAAGTGGTAGCGCGTGGAAATGTGTTAACCATCATAGGCGATGAAGAACAAATTAAGGATTTTGAACATAAATTTGATTTAATCATTCGCTTTTTCTCAAAATACAATAGTCTCACTGAAAATGAGATTGTTGGGTTAATGGCTGAAGACGGTGAATTGATGGTTTCTAATGCCGCAAATGATGTATTGGTGCACGGAAACGGCGGAACAAAAGTCAGAGCTAGAACACAAAATCAACGAAAACTGGTAGAGGCGATCAACGAGTACGATATGGTCTTTGCTGTTGGTCCTGCTGGAACCGGAAAGACCTATACTGCAGTGGCTTTGGCTGTTCGGGCTTTGAAAGCAAAAGAGGTGAAGAGGATCATTCTAACCCGACCTGCTGTGGAAGCGGGAGAAAATTTAGGTTTTTTACCAGGAGATTTGAAGGAAAAATTAGATCCTTACATGATGCCCCTATATGATGCATTGCGGGATATGATTCCACCGGAAAAATTGGCTGAAATGCTTGAGTATGGTGTGATTGAAATTGCACCTTTGGCTTTCATGCGTGGCAGAACGTTGGATAAAGCATTTGTAATTTTAGATGAAGCACAGAACGCGACCCCCATGCAGATGAAAATGTTTTTGACGCGAATGGGCATGACTGCTAAATTTGTTATAACCGGAGATATGTCTCAAATAGATTTGCCGCGTCACCAAAAATCAGGATTATCCTATGCATTGGATATTTTAGAAAATGTTGAAGAAATAGGCATTGTCCGATTGAATCAAAATGATGTCATCAGACATCGATTAGTAAAAAAAATAATAGAGGCCTTCGACAAGGCAGAAATGTAGGGACAGGTCGCGACCGGTCCGGATTTATTTGGATTTGTCCAGATTGATAATAAAAAAAATGATGGGATAGAGACGTTGCGTTGCAACGTCTCCACGATCCACAAAAAATAAAATAAAAATGAGTAATTCAATAACAGCAACTGATTACAATTTTCCGGGACAAACAGCAGTTTATCATGGAAAAGTACGAGATGTATACACCTTGGAAAACGGTATTTTGGTCATGATAGCATCTGATCGTATTTCAGCATTCGATCATATTTTACCGAAAGGAATTCCTCACAAAGGTCAGGTTTTGAATCAGGTGGCAACCCTATTTTTGGATGCGACCAGAGATATTGTTCCAAACTGGTTGATCGGGACACCGGATCCAAGTGTGGCTATAGGGTATAGTTGTGAACCTGTGCGGGTTGAAATGGTGATAAGAGGGTATTTAGCTGGACATTCAGCCCGACAGTATGCTGCTGGAATTCGTGAATTGTGCGGAATTACGATGCCGGAAGGTATGAAAGAGAACGATAAATTTCCTGAACCAATCATTACACCAGCTATCAAAGCTGAGGAAGGACACGACATTGATGCATCAAGAGAAGAAATTTTGGAGAAAAACATTGTTCCGAAAGATATCTATCTTCAAATGGAAAAATATACACGAGCTTTATTTCAGCGAGGAACTGAAATGGCAGCGAAAATGGGGTTGATTTTAGTGGATACGAAATACGAATTCGGAATTAGAAACGGAGAAGTGATTTTGATCGATGAGATTCATACTCCTGATTCATCACGATATTTCATCGCAGATGGTTATGAAGAAAGACAAGCCAAAGGAGAAGCTCAAAAACAATTATCGAAAGAATTTGTTCGTCAGTGGCTGATCGAAAATCATTTTCAGGGACT
>CAIUKX010000200.1 GCA_903899795.1 uncultured Flavobacteriales bacterium | reverse complement strand
TGTCAGCGTATCATCCTTTTCTTTGTTTCACGGAGATTTATTCGGAAATAAACAAACGATTATGAAAGCTAAATACTACTTCTACACATTATTAATTATCCATGTCTCATTTCCAAAAATAGCATCAGCCCAAACTCCAGACCTGGGAACAGCTGCAAATTTTGGACTGTTCACAACATCTGGTGCCTTTGAAAATTACGGCGAAACGAACGTTAAAGGTGATATTGGAACCAACGTTGGGGCGTTTAGTGGTTTCCCTCCCGGTACACTAAATGGTGAAATACATGTAGCTGATCCAACATCTGTTCAAGCTGGAATTGATACCGAAACTGCTTATAGTTATTTAGACGGATTATCCTGTGGACAGACTATAACCACAACTTTAGGAAACGGACAGATATTACTTCCAAATACTTATTGTACGACAGCTGCAACACAAATAAACGGTAATTTAATCTTCGATGGCGGAGGTGATTCAAATTCTCTTTTTATTGTAAAAATAAACGGAACTCTTTCCACAGCAGGTTTATCAATTGTTTCGCTTATCAATGGTGCTTCCTTCAAGAACATCTATTGGCAGGTAAATGGTTCAGTTGAATTAGGTGACCATTCCATTTTTCGGGGAACTATCCTCTCGAATGGGGCAATCAATATACTCGAAGGTGCAACTTTGTACGGTAGGGGTTTATCCGCCAACGGAGCAATTTCTGCACACACAAATTTAATTGACATCATCAGTGATAATGTCGCATTGCCCATCGGATTACTTACATTTGACGCAAAATTGGTATCCGAAAAAGTCGTATTAAATTGGAGTTCTGCTTCAGAAACCAATAATGATTATTATACGATTGATCGTAGTTTAAACAATCTGGAATGGGAAAAAATTGGTTTGATAAATGGAGCCGGTAGTTCCACTGAAACTAACTTTTATTCATTTACTGATCCGTCAGCTAGAAAAGAGATACTTTATTACAGACTTAAACAAACGGATTTTGATGGAAAATTTAATTATTTTGATATTATCTCTCTGAATAATACAATTGAATCTTCTGATATTATAACTATTTATCCTAATCCATCCATTGGACCAATTACGATCAGCTATAAAGATCAAGAAAATATCGCTTGTCCAGTTTCTGTCTATACTTCATCTGGTTTGAAAATATTTTCTTCAGATGATAAAACAAATTATATCGATTTCTCAGAAAGAGAAAATGGTTTTTATTACTTAGAACTAATCATCAACTCGGAAAAAGTGATACGAAAATTTGAGATTCTGAAGATGTGAGTCAGCCTTGGATACAAAAATTGATTTCGTTACTCTACATTAATTTTTAATCAGTCTGACTTTTAATTTTCAATTTATAATCTGTAATTTTTCAATCAAGTATCCGACCTATAACATCAATAATTCACCACAAACTCTCTGCTTTTTGCAATCAATGGTTGCAAGAATTGATCTTTATCCACAAAAGCAACTTCCTTTCTGTATGCTGAGACAAATCCTTCAATCGTTTCTGAAGATTTCATTGGACGTCTGAATTCAAAGGCCTGAGTAGCATTCAAAACCTCGATTGCTTGAATTGTATAACAATTTTGAACAATTCGATACAACTTAGTAGCTGCATTCGCCCCCATACTCACATGATCTTCCTGCCCGTTGGATGAATCGATGGTGTCTACGCTTGCAGGCATACACAACTGCTTGTTTTGGCTCACGATAGATGCACATGTATACTGAGGAATCATGAAACCTGAATTCAATCCCGGATTAGCCACCAAAAATGCCGGTAAACCTCTTGTTCCTGAAATTAATTTATACACTCTTCGCTCTGAAATACTTCCCAGTTCCGCCAAAGCAATCGCCAAAAAATCCATTGCAATTGCCAAAGGCTGACCGTGGAAATTACCTGCTGAAACCACATCATCTTCATCCGGAAAAACAGTTGGATTATCGGTTACAGCATTCACTTCTCTCTCCACTATATCTTTGCAATAATTGATTGCATCCAAAGATGCACCGTGCACCTGAGGAATACACCTGAATGAATACGGATCTTGAACGTGAGTTTTATGTTGTTGAATGATTTCACTTCCTTTCAATAAACCACGCATAATTTCAGCCACGGTGATTTGTCCTTTTTGATTCCTGATTTCATTCACAGAAACACCAAACGGCTCAATTCTACCATCATATCCTTCCAAGGAAACAGCCGCCACCAAATTGAATTGATTGAACAATTTCTCAGCATTACTTACCGAATATGATGCATAAGCACTCATAAATTGTGTCCCATTCAACAAAGCCAAGCCTTCTTTCGAACGTAATACGATCGGTTTCAAGTTGAATTTTTCATTCATAGAACGACTACTCATTCGCTCACCTTTGACATATACTTCTCCTTCACCCAATAGCGGCAACGATAAGTGCGCCAAGGGAGCTAAATCACCTGAAGCTCCTAAACTACCCTGCTGATAAATAACAGGAAGAATGTCATTATTGAAAAAGAAAATCAAACGTTCAACGGTTTCAACCTGAACTCCTGAATTACCATGAGATAATCCCAAAACTTTCAGTAAAATCATACGCTTAACAATATCCGAAGGAACTTCTTCACCTGTCCCACACGCATGTGAAAGCACAAGATTCGTTTGCAATTGTTCCAAATCTCCAGTTGAAATTGCCGTATCACAAAGGGAACCGAATCCGGTATTCACACCATAGATCAAACGTTCATTTTTTGCGACTTTTTCGTCGAGATAAGTCCTACATTTTTGAATCGAGATTCGTGTAGCATCTGCCAGTTCAAGAATTTGATTTCCTTTCAAGATAGAGTCAATTTCAGCCAAAGAAATCCACTCGTTGTTAATGATTTTTGTACTCATAATCTTTATTCCTATTGAATTAATATTCAACTGATATTTCTATTTTTTTTGTTCGGATTATCATGAACGGTCAGTTCGCGAACTGACCTTACTGATTAATTGATCGATTGTGACCTCAGTTTGTTCACCCGATTCCATATTTTTCAATTTAATGACATTCTTATTCATTTCTTCATCACCAACAATAGCAACAAATTGAACTCCCCTGTCATTTGCATATTTCATTTGTTTCTGCATCTTCGCTTTGGAAGGATACAATTCTGAATCAACACCAGCTTCGCGGCATTGACGAACCAATTTCATACAATGTGCTTGTTCAGCTTCACCGAAATTCACAAAAAGCAAGGTCAAACCAAGATCTGTTTCTTTTGGAAATAAATCCAATTCCGTCAGTACATCGTAAATTCTGTCGGCTCCGAACGAAATTCCAACTCCTGACATTCCAGACATTCCGAACAATCCTGTTAAATCATCGTAACGTCCGCCACCGCAAATACTTCCCATTTTTACTCCATTGGCTTTAACCTCCAAAATGGCACCGGTATAGTAATTTAATCCTCTCGCAAGTGTGACATCGAACTCAATTTTCGCTCTTTTGATTCCCAACTCTTTCACTTGATTCAAAACGAATTCCAGTTCCTCAATTCCTTTCAAACCAATTTCACTGGTTGCCAGGATAGATTTCATTTTTGTGATACATTGATCATTATCTCCTAAAAGGGAAAATAAAGGTTGAATTTTCGCAATCGCCGATTCAGAAACTCCTTTTTCGATCAATTCTTTAACCACTCCATCCTCACCTATTTTGTCCAATTTGTCGATCGCCACCGTGATATCGATCAATTTATTCGATTCACCACTGACTTCTGCAATTCCCGATAAAATTTTTCTATTGTTGATTTTCACCGTAAAATCAGGAATTTGCAAAGCTGTTAGAACCTCATCAAACAACAGTACAAAATCAACTTCATAGATCAACGAATCACTCCCAACCACATCAGCATCGCATTGAAAGAATTCTTGGTAACGACCATGTCCAGGTCGATCCGCTCTCCAAACCGGTTGAATCTGAAAACGCTTAAATGGAAAAGCAATATCATTTTGGTGTTGCACGACGAAACGGGCAAACGGAACTGTTAAATCGTATCTCAAAACCTTTTCGGCCAATGAATTAGCAAATCGAGTTAAATTTCCAGACTGGAGTGCTTCAATGTCAGCCTTTTTTTGCTTTTCTCCTGAATTCAGAATTCTAAAAACCAATTTATCACCTTCTTCACCGTATTTTCCTAACAAAGTCTGAGATAACTCAAACGAAGGAGTTTCAATCGGCGAAAAGCCATACTTCTTGAAAACTGTTTTAATTGTATCGAAAATATAGGTTCTCCGCGCCACTTCATGCGGTAAGAAATCTCTTGTTCCTTTTGGAATCGAAGGTTTTTGTGCCATTGTAAAAAAATTAGTCCCGCAAAGATAATTG
>CAIUKX010000199.1 GCA_903899795.1 uncultured Flavobacteriales bacterium | reverse complement strand
TCAATGAGCAAGCAAAGGGCTTCATCTTCTACGCACATATATGAATTCGCTGCGTAACCTGGAAAGATTTGATATGAAAATACGCCAACAATAGCGATTATAATTTTTAAAAAAATGCATCAAAAATCAATCAATTTTTCTTTCTAATAACTTTACAGGCATTTTTTATAGCAAACTCTGCCAATTGTATATTATTTTCGACTGGAGAAAAAATCACGCAAGTTTCATTCACCTCATCGGTAAATTCATCGGTCAAAAGAATATCTTCAGGTAAATTATCTCGGTTTTTGTTTGGAAATACAAGACGAGCAAAATCTCCTTCTTTTCAAACCAGCCATCTTCCTTATATTTATAAGTTTAGATTTTAGGATTTTGGTGGTTAGCGGTGGGGCGGTGAAAGAGCGCAGACGCGCCGAGGAAGTAAAAACCAACCTCAACGAAAAGAAATTCAATTGACTACGATAGCTCTATTGATTTGTCTACCATACCTCACCTTTGTGCCGAATAAACCACACAATAGCCCATATTGTGGGGACCTGTAGTGTTAAATATGAAATAACCAAAATGAATATTTCTAGTTTTGATTCCTCCCGTTCATTTAAATTTTTCATAGTTATTCCTTAACTCTACGCTTTTTTTAAAAGTCCATGATCCTTAAATGTGTGTGCAGGTGATACTGATGGCCTGCGGAACCAGCAACAGCGGGTCTTCAGTTTTTTTTAATTCCGTTCGAAAAACGGCTTTTATTCCGCGTTCCTGATGCACTGCGGAACATCAGGAACAACAGGCTGCATCTGTATCTATTTTTATCTGTGTCACGCGCCTAGTCGCTGCAATTCTATTTCGAGGTCATTCGCCAAACGCCATCCCAGGAAGCATCTAAATGTTTGAACTCAAGGTGGTGTATTCTTGCCAGATAAGCCTCAGCAGTTTTACAGCCAAATTGCTGAACCAGTTCATTTAAGATGATCTTTGCGGTATTCCAATCCTGATTTCTATACGCTGCCAAAGCGACTTCAAAGCGTGATCTGCGTTGCTGCTCTCGGTCATTGAGCTCACCTTCCTTCGCCAACACTTCATATATTTTTACTTGTTCTGACTTGCCTTTCACAATTATTTCGTCAATTTCACCTGATTCTATTAAAGTGCCTGCCATAAGCATGGTAGCCTCAGACATTAATATCCGGGTTCCATACTGCTTGTTAGCAGACTCTAATCTTGAAGCAAGGTTTACAATGTCTCCCATTACAGTATAGCTGCGGGCTTTCGTGCTACCTATGTTACCAACTACTACTTCCCCTGTGGCCAATCCTATACGAATATCTATTTCAGGAAGATCCTTTCTGATACCTAAAAGATCGGGTAACTCTTTTATAAATTGATTCAATGCGCCTATTTGCCTTAGTGCGGCGCGGCAAGCTGCAGCAGCCTGTTCTTCTTCTTTTACAAATGGTGGTCCCCAATACGCCATTATCGAATCTCCAATGTACTTATCGATAATGCCATTTTCCATTTGAATACATTCAGACATGAGCGTAAGGTATCGGTTGATCATTGTTACAAGTCCGGTCGGGGAAAGTTGTTCGCTGACCATAGTAAAACCAACTATGTCGCAAAACAACACAGTCATTATTTGTTTTTTGCCAGCTAGCATATCCTCCCTTCCAGGAAGAATAATTTTCTCTACAATCCGCGGATCTATATATGTGCTTATCAACTTTTGGAGCTCTTGCTTCTTTCTCAGTTCTGCAATCATCTCATTCAGACTATCTCCCAGTTGGCCAATTTCGTTTTCTGGTAAGCCATTTATATGTACAGAAAGATCACCTCCGTGAACTGCCCGCGTTGACTGCAACAATTCAATCAACGGACGTGCAAGTTGCCGAGAGAGCAACCAAGCCCCCCATAAGCCGAGAATGACACTTAGCAGCGTAATAGCTAGGCTGCTCCAAAGTGCTGTTGCCCTTGCGTTATTGGCCTGTATAGCTGAAAGATGTGCAATTGCGACGGAATTTTTCTGAAGGTCTGATCTCTTGTCTTGTAGGATTGACTGTAATTGCACATTTATAGCCATCAAGGGCTCATAATCACCTTGTATCTTTGATTTCTTTTTCCATAAAATACGTTCAGTAATCTCGCTTTGCTGGTCAAATGCAATTTCTATAGCTGCCACTATCTCTCTGGCTTTTACAAAGAGTTCTCTCTCTTTCGTATCGTCAGGAAGTTTTGACAGATCATTCTTTAAAAGAGCAATATCATCACTAACAATTTTTGTGAATTTTTTGAAATTATATTCGGCTTCGCGAGTAACGCTTGTGTCAGCTATGGGAAACGAGTATTCCCGGTATAACGGTTCAAAAGCAATGCGCCTCCTAAGACCAGCTTCATTTAGCTCCGCGGCATGACTGGCAATCGGAATGCTAATTTCGGATATTTCAGCTACCTCTTTGCCTAGCTTTACTATTTCGACACTATTTATTACAGCAATGACGATCATCAAGATGAGGAGATTTACCGCCAGACCGAAAATCTTTAATGCAATTGAGTGTTTCATTTTGTTGGTAATATTTAATTGGTTTCATCCCCTGTAGGTAGATGCGCCGTGATACTGAATTTTAGGTTCCTTGCGATATATGTAATCTATGGCATGTTATTTCAGTATTGAGGTTGCTGAATTTTACCACGCTACATTTTTTTACCCTCATTGTTGAACGCTATATTATTTGTTCATCGACTGATAATTTACATTGAGAACTAAAAAGCCAAAAAACGTTAAGAAGTTTAATAGAATGAAAAATGTCGCCCATCGCTTAGCTTCTCGATAAAATACTTTCTCGTTTAACGAAATGCTGGACTCGCCTGATGCACACTGAAAAATTTTGTAAGGTCTAAACTTAATGCCGCTTGATTCCGGTTCTTTTATTTTGTACTTATTATGTATCAGGCAATAAACCAGGATGTATACCACATTTTCAACCACCATGATTAGCAGTGGTGTAAAATTAATTTCACACATAAGGAGGATAATGGTTATTTCTTGAATGAAAGCTCAATCGATAGCGGAAAATATTCAAGTTCCATTGATTCATTTTTTCTGAAAACCATGGCGTTAAAGCGCTTGATATAACTATACGCTTGAACGCCATGTTTTAAAATTCAATACACCTCCTATCTTTTCACTACAGAAAACGCTTTTGAGATGCCGGAGCCATTTATCTTCACAGAATATATACCAGCCGCCCAGCCAGCAGTATTGATTACTGTACTTGATTCAATGTCTTCGTCGATCCATAAGTGCCCATTCAGGTCAACGATGGTTACATGGTTCTTGACCTTTGCATTATCAAAGTGAATGTTGATCTGATTGACGAATGGATTAGGATACACGGAGACTTCAACATCTTTAGAGACATTTTCTATCATTGTGCTTAGTGACGGAGCTTCTGTAATACTGGTTGAACTATTATTCCAATGATCGCCCCCACTGCCACTTCCGTTTACTGCGTTGATACATGCATATATTTCTACGGTACCAGTGCCGCTAACCGGTGCAGTCCATGGCAGGCCGGAAATATTGTATGTGGACCCTGTGGCACCGCTGCCGGTAGCACCTATCCTGGAGCTTTGCTCTAATACATCGATGCCACAACCCGTTGATGCTGAAGTATAACGCACGCTGGCAGGTAGGCCGGTAGTACCCAATGTACCCGCGAGTACAGCAGTGCTTGTGCCAGCTCCTGCAGCTTTTACTACTGTAACCTGAAAACCGAAATACGGCAATGTGGTACTTCCGGTATTTGTGCCGGTCAACTTAATTGTATAAGATTGGCCGGGGTGGTAGCTGGTTACAGGTAAGCCTGCCGAATCGAGTTCAATGCCAACTGTAGTCGCAGTGTTGTAAGAGTGACAACTACAACCTCCTCCTCCGGTAGCCTTTGTACCATCAACACCGCTATTCTTTGCACCTCCACCGGCGCTGCTAGTAAGTGTCAGGTAAAAAAAAATGCCTAAAGTTGGCATCAAAAGAATCTTTTTTTTCATCTTTTTTGTTTTTTAAATTATTTTTTAAAATTCATTCTTTTTTTTCTTCTTTTTGCTACTAGGATTAGTAGTAGTAGTCAAGAGCTTAACAGGAGTCAACTACCATAAAAATAGTGATGCCAACTGCTTGATTGGTTAACCAATCAAGCAGAGAGCGGGTGTCGAGTATGTAAAATTTAATATGGGCATTGCGATAATAAGCAAGGAATATGATG
>CAIUKX010000198.1 GCA_903899795.1 uncultured Flavobacteriales bacterium | reverse complement strand
TTATTGATAAAAGCTAAAGGAAGGTAAGCCGAGTAACCAAAAGTGTCCCAAGTCATAATGAATGGAATTCCATCTTTGTATGTCAAAAAAAGAATAACTGAAATAGCGAGTATTACTACCCCAAAAGAAACTTTATTTTTTTTTTGGTTCAACATACCCTTCGTAATTCTTTCGTAGAAGTATACAGCAGGTAACCTTCAACGTTTGTTTCATAGATTTGTTGTAAAACCAAAGCATATTCCCTAATTTGCTTTTGATGTTTTTCAATAGGCATCCCGGTTTTATAATCAATAACTATAATTTGTCTACAGTCTTTTAGTCTTGAGTCTTGCGTCTTCACAATTATCTTATCCGGACGAATCGTTGTAAATTCATCCGAAACAATGGATTGTTCACTTAAAATTTCGATCGCATGATCAAACAATGTTTGGTATTCCTGATTTTCAAAAATTTCAATCACGTCGGTTTGCATTCGTTCCACAAACTCTTGCTCAATTTGTCCGGATTGGTATAATTCCGAGATGCATTTCCCAGCTTCGTTTCTATCGTTAATCAAGGATAAAACCAAGTGAAGCTGATTTCCATAACGTTGTGCATCAGTGAGACTATCCATTTCTGCTAAATCTTCCCGGTCTTGTAAGGAAATATCTGGAAACCAAAGTCGATCGGCACAATTTTTAGGTGAGAAGTGAGGCGCTTCTTCTTTCTGATTGTCATTGATTTTGACTACAGAGTCTGCCGTTTGAAAAATGAATCCATTGTCGATATCTATTTTTTCTCCATCAATCTGCTTTACTATATCGGTAAATAATTCTGAAAATGCTGAGCCTTTTTTGTATTCATTGTTGATGTACATACGTTCAACAGCACGTGTCATCGCAACGTAACATTTATTAATTGTATCCGTTTTTATTTGTTCGATTTCCTGATCTGTAAAATGTCGGATTTCATCTATCGGTGATTTTTTACCTGCAGGTGTATATAGGATTTTATCTTCGGTCGAAATAAGGAATTTTGATTGCGTATTGATACTCATGTCGAGATCCATTTTCGGAAGAATAACAACGGGAAATTCCAAACCTTTGGACTTATGAATACTCATGATCCGAATAGCTTCGCGACTTTCGGGAAGTTGAACCGCTGATTTTTTTCCTTGTGAACTATAATATTCCAAAAATCCTTTTAGATCCGGACCTCTGGTTAAATCATATTCGTGCGCCATATCTGCCAAGTGATGGAGATAAGGATTAGTCAATTCATCAAAGTGAATGAGAGCATAAAACTTTTGGACCAGATCGTACAAATTTTCATATTTCACAAAGAAGTTCGATTTGGAACCAAAGCGGTCCGTCAGGAATTTTTCATCGTTGAAAAGTGTGAATCGTTTTCCGGATTCGGCTGTTTTTTCTTCCAAATACGATTTGTATTGACGGTACGAATCATCACGGAACAGGCGAAAATACAATTCTGAGAACCTTCTTTTCTCATTCTCACTCATCGGTTTTAAGCGACGTCGTAAATAAGCTACGGCCAACTGAACTGCATCATCACTGTCGACCAATAATGAGTCCGCAGAAACCACTTGAAAATTGTTTTTTGTCAATTCAATAGCCCAGCGATTACAGTCTTTATTCTTTTCTCCGAGAATACAAATATCACCACGTTGATAACCGTCTTCTTCGCATTTACGAATCCAATCTAGGATTAAAACTATTTCGTGATTTTCATCTTCTTTTTCCAATTGACGATTTACAATTTCAATGTATCCTTTCACTGTTGATTTTGGATGCTGATAAATGGAATTGTAAAAAGGCTGGAATGCTTCTCCCAAATTGTTTTTTAAGGCTTCGAAAAAGGCGTT
>CAIUKX010000197.1 GCA_903899795.1 uncultured Flavobacteriales bacterium | reverse complement strand
GAATTTCAAAAACAGAAAGTATGGAAATATTAATCTGGAAGGACAATACTATGTTTATGGTACAGATTACCAAGGTCTTCGAACAAAATCAAACGGTAAATGGAAACAAAAAGGAACCAATGCCACTTGGGACGCCAGTTATCTTTCGAGTCAGGCAACCGATAAAAATCAATACCTGCGGCATAAAGTCGATGTGACTCACAGTATTAAAAATTTTCGACTTGGCTTTAAAGACGACCATGAACTGAATCTCTTTCACAATTCAACCACCACCACTCCCTTGTCTCTAACAAGTTACCAGTTCTACGACTATCAGTTTTACATTGCAAACGGTGATTCGTCTAAAAACAGTTTTAAATTATTTTACCGTGAGCGATATGATATGCGTTCAAATACAACAAACCTTGCACCTGCAGCAAGAGCTAGAACAGCTGGAGGTGAACTGAAATTAGTGAGCTTGAAAAATCAAACTTTGAATGTCGTGACAAGCTATCGTGAACTGAAAATTCAAAATCCGCAGTTGATTTCCCAAACACCTGAAAATACGCTTTTAGGTCGAATAGATTACGATATCCGGGCTTTAAAAGGTGCGTTTACGTTCAATAATTTTTACGAAATCGGTTCTGGACTAGAATTGAAAAAAGAATTTTTGTACATCCGTGTCAACGACGGACAAGGAATCTATACCTGGATTGATTACAACAATGATGGTGTCAAAGATTTGAATGAATTTGAGGTAGCCCAATATGTCGATCAAGCGGATTACATCCGAATTTTTACGCCAAGCAATACCTACATTAAAACTTATTCCAATGAGTTGAATCAAGGATTTTTCTGGCGACCGGAACGGATTTGGGCAACGAAAAAAGGAGTGAAAAAATTCCTCTCCAAATTTTCCGATCAGGCCAGGATTCGGATGAATCGAAAAACCAATCTATTCAAAGGTGTTGATGCTTTCAATCCTTTTTCAGCTGCGATCAGAGATTCCAACCTGCTTTCTACAACCAGTAATTTGAGAAACACTCTTTTCTTCAATCGTACCTCCAATATTTTCGGTGCCGATTTTACTTTACAAGATACCAGAAGTAAAGTTCTTTTAGCCAGTGGCTTTGACTCACGTCAAAATAGCTATGGAGAAGTCTCTTTCCGATGGAATATCAAAACCATTTTTACGATCGAGGCTACCACACAAAAAGGGATAAAAATAGCAGCAGCCGATTATACGACGGGCAGAAATTATTCACTGAATTACTACTTTATCAAACCCAGTTTAATCTATCAACCTTCCACTACATTCCGTATCACACTTGACGGACGTTATTCAAACAAACAAAACGCGGCAGAATATGGTGGAGATGTTGCAACCATCCGGGAAATAGGCTCTTCCTTCAAATACAATAAAGCGGAAAAAGGAAGTTTTCACGGAACAATTACAATGGTCAATATTCAATACAATGGGGTTCAGAATTCTGCTGTTGGTTTTGAAATGTTGGAAGCCCTTAAACCCGGAATGAATTTCACCTGGAACTTCGGTTATCAGCATTCTATTTCTAAAACATTACAAGTTTCTTTACAATACAATGGCAGAAAAACCGAAAGCGGAAAATTCATTCATTCGGGTGGAATGGAAGTGCGTGCATTCTTTTAATTGTAGGGACAGGTCGCGACTTGTCCCTACAAACACCACAAAATATTTTTGTAATCTTTACGTTTTCATTGAACCATCCCAACCAATAGATGTACAACTAACAAATTGATTCCTATGAAAGTACACATCAAAGAACCTTGTAGCGAAGATTGGAGTAAAATGAAAATCGGATTACTCTCACGTCACTGTGACGTATGCGATAAATCGGTATTTGATTTCACGCAGAAAAGTCGTGAGGAGATCATCATCCATTTGCTTTCCAACCCTAATGAACGTGTGTGCGGAAGAATGAATCATGGGCAATTCGATTTTCATCATGAAGACATTCCTATTTTAATTGAAGCTCTTAGAAAACGTCCCGTCAATTCATCGTTTCTTGTTCTTACATTGGTTTGCCTGAGTCTGGTATCTTGCAGTTCAGATAATGGTGCGATAAAAACCAAGGATCCTATTGATCAGAGAACGCTGGGAGAAGTAATTCCTCCAAAATTTACAGATAGTACAAAACAATCGAATGAATCAAAACCCAAATCACCAGAAACTATTCGTCAAGAAGGTGAACCTATAAGTGGTGATGTTGTTTATCTCCCTCCTCCTGAAGTTTTGAGCGGAGATGTAGTACTTGAATCTCCTCCAGTACCTATGGGTGAACCTGACTTTATTGAAAATTCTCCTGGTGACAAACCCCTTGCATTTGCCGAGAAAATGCCCGAATACGATGGAGGAATGGATGCCATGTTCAATTTCATCCAAAAAAATGTTCACTACCCTGACTATGAAAAAGACAATAACATCGAAGGCATCGTCTACGTAAAAGTAACAATTGATGAATTCGGAAATGTTACTTCACCGAAAATCATGCGAAGTGTTTCGGGAGCTCAAAACTTTAATAAGGAAGTGATCCGTGTCGTTAACTTGATGCCCAAATGGATTCCAGGTGAAAACAATGGTAAAAAAGTTGCGGTTGAATCTGTACTTCCTTTTCGGTTTAAATTACAATAAAAAGAAAAAAGCTGTCCTTTTGAGACAGCTTCCTTTTCATCAGATGTAGTGGTAATCTATTTAATTATTTTTCTATTCATTACTCCAGTTCCATTTTTTACATTCAAGATGTACTGACCTGAAGCGAGTGCTGATAAATCTATATTGATTGTTTCTGAATTGTAGTTGTTTCTGAAAACTTCTTTTCCAGTAATATCTGTCACTGAAATTTCAGATGGTTGATCATTTTCCAATTGAATCACTACATGATCATTGAATGGGTTCGGATATACCGAGAACTGATTTTTGACAACGTTATGAATACCAGCTGAAGCCGCATTGTAATAGATTTGATCAGTAGCAGTTAAATAACTAGACAAGTTTTTATTCGGGCAGTACAATTGAAGAACCACCATGTAAACTCCATTCGGAGCAGCTGTAGTTCCAATTCCTAAACCATAGGTTACTGTTACCGTTACTGAAGAATCACCAAATACCACATTCCAAATCACAGATAGTGAATCATTTGGAAGAATATTGAACGACTGAATAAATGCGGAATCAACTGATGTGTAATCAACTACACAATTGTTGATTGCAGGAACATAAGTACTATCCTGAATCGTTGAATCAACATAATTAGGTGTATTGATTGTTGTTGCAGGAGAAGAAATGATAAAACTTAAATTCAAACTAGCTCCGTTTGCATCGGTAACGATTACAGACTGAAGTCCTTGGCATAAATTTGCTGTTGTCGAATTTGTATTTCCATCCGAATATAGGTATGAATAAGGAGCCAAACCACCATAAACGATTGCTGCTGCTGTTCCATCACAAACTCCATCAGCTGAAACTGATGAAGGGATCACATAACCATTCAAAGGCATATTACCTGCCATTGTCGAATCCATAACTGTACCGACATAACCTGTAGCAGTAATAACACATCCATTATTGTCAGCAACAGTAACAGTATAAACTCCACTGCATACATTTGAATCTGCGGCTACAGTTATTCCATTATTCCATTGATACACATAATTTCCTGAACCTCCGGAAACAACTACTGAAATAGATCCATCACACGTGTTAGGATTCGTTGTATTCGTAGTCATTACTTGTCCGTACATCATACATGGATTTGAAGCTACACTTGTAGAGTCACCACTGATTATTCCTGTTAGTGTGATCATACAGCCCGCATTATCCTGTACCATAAACGTATATATTCCAGGACATAAATTGACAAATACTGCATTACCAGTCGTTGAAGTATTTCCTCCTGCATTTGGCATGTTAGATAACATATAGTTATAAGGAGCCGAGCCACCGGTAACAACCAAAGCAGCTGAACCATTACACATTGTTGGATTTGAGCTATTAGTAGTTGAAACCGTTCCCGCCAACGTTGATCCTGCACATGGTCCAGTTGTTGTACTATCCAGACCAACATTTCCAGTCAAAGTGATTGTACAACCTAAACTATCCTGAACAAAAAATGTACAAACGCCAGCACATAAATTATTGAAAACTGGTACACCTCCTGGTTGCATTACACCATTATTTGTTGTAAAATTGTAAGGCATCAAACCACCAGTAACTGACAATGTAGCTGTTCCGTTACATGAATTCGGATTTGAAGCATTTGTTGTTGACACAGATCCTGCTAAAGTTGAATTTGGACATGGGTTAGCTGAAGTTGAGTCAATCCCAACAACTACGGTTTGAGTAACTGTACATCCATTATTTCCGGAAACTGTACATGTATATGTTCCAGCGCACACATTCGACTGCATTCCTCCTATATTTGGGAAATTCGGTGCCCAGTTAATTGTAAAATTTTGTGTTGCGCTAACTACAGCATTTAACGTTCCGGTACAAGCACCTATTACGGTTGGAGTTGAAGTAACACTAACTGTTATTGGAGAACTCAAACAAGGATTAGTATTTGGTCCGTTAATGGTAAACGATGAGTAAACAGTATTGGATGACCCGTCAATGTATACCAGAAAGTATTGTCCAGGACAAAGATTTCCGATGGTAGTTCCACCAGACTGAATAACGTTTACAGAATCTTGCTGCCAAGACCAGTTCGTCGTATTCACAGTACTCGGATTAAAAGTTGCAGTCCCGTCACAATTTGTAGTGGTTGTGCAATTTGTAGTTGTGACAAGATTTTGAGCATTCACACCAAAGTTGAACATCAGTAGAAACATCCAAAATTGCCAATTTGTAATTTTTGTTTTCATAGTATGTAGTTTAAAATAATTCATTTTGATTAGTTGAACAATGTTAACGATTAATAGACGTAGATTTTCTATTTAGTTGCCACTTTTTATCGATAAATGAATATTTTATACCTCCGAATGAATGAAATCTATCTGTTAAAGATTAAAATACGTTAATCGAAATCGAGTTAATTTATCTATTTACAGATGGAAAAGTAAGATTACTTACTTCATATTCAGCTGATTTACTTACTATAATCCGAACGAAATTATTGTTTTATGATATGCTTAATGATACTAGCATCCTTTGTGATCATTTCAACAATATAATTTCCGCTAGCCAATTGATCTAAGTTCAAATGAATAGATTTACCTGAAAATGAACAGGTATAAACTAAATTTCCGGTAATATCCCGAACCATAATTTCTCCATCATGTTCTTGCCGAAGCTCTAATTTAACACTGGTTTGAAATGGATTCGGTGCAATGACAAGCAAATCATCATTAGAAATTTCGGCTAATCCGGCATCTGCTGCATTATAATACAATTGATCATAAGCTACCAAAAAGTGTCCAAAAGATTTTTGCGGACAATATACCTCAAGCGCAATTACATATACGCCAGAACCTGCATTCAAAACGTAGGTTTCATTCAATGAAGTTCCTACACCACCGCTGTATACTGTCCAAGTAACATTCACAGTATCATTTGGAAGTACAGTATAATTCGTAATTACTGCTGAATCAACTTGGAAATAATCGATAATACAATTGGTTACAGCAACATTATAAAGCGTATCAAAAATAGTTGAATCCAAATAGGTGTTAGTTGACGTAGTATTGGCAGGAGCTGGTATTAAGAAATTCAAACTAAGTGTATCACCATTTGCATCAGAAACAGTAACTGTTTGTAATCCCTCACATAAACCAGTTGCAGCAGATTGAGTTGTACCATTTGAAAAAGAATAATGATAAGGTGCCAAACCTGATGTAATATTGACAGCTGCCGTTCCATCACAAATTCCATTTGCCGATACAGTCGTTGGTGTAACATTCGCAGTTAAACCAGTACATGACAACACAGTAACAGATAAAGTGGTTGGTGTTGCACATTGACCAGCAGTAGGAGTAAATGTAAAGACTGTTGTTCCCAATTGTCCAGATAACAGAGATGGTTCGAAGGTTCCTGAGATTGTTGGAGCATCTACTGAAGTCGGTAACATAAATGAAGTAGACTGGCAGATCGTATCTGGATAAGTAAACGTTGGTGTGATAGGAGTGTTTACCGTCAGATGTACAGTATCATTTGTCAAACAACCATTCGGGTCAGTAACTGTGAATATATAATCTCCAGTAGCATTAATACCAACATTCGTGATAATTATTGAAGCCGTAGATCCAAAGGTTGCATATGGACCCACCCAATAAAACGTGCAATTTGAAGTTGTCGATGTAGCCGCGATCATCGCTTCATCTCCTTCGCAAACAGCAGTGCTACCTGTAAAAGAAATCGTAGGTATTGCATTTATCATAATAACAACTGGCACTCTCTCGCTTTCGCATCCAGATGACACATCAGTTTCTGAAGCATAGTAGGTATTCATCAATGGAATAGCTGTACTTTGTATTGGAGTAACTGTAAGAGGAACACCACCTACTGGAAATTGATACCAATTTATTATTGCATTTGAAGATGCTGTAGCGGAAAGAGTTACTGCAGCCGTACCTTGACAGTAAGAAACGGGACTAGTGACCGTACGTGGAATAGGAACAGGATTCACTGTAATGCTAATAGTTGCCGGAGTTCCACAACCTGTCATTGGTCCATAACTAATTATTGTTGTTCCCGGAGAAATACAAGTAACCACACCATTATTATCAACAGCGGCTATTGCTGGAGTAAGGGTTGACCATATACCACCAGCAGTTACATCCGATAATTGAATTGTAGATCCCACACAACCAGTTGTTGATGTACTTGCTATGGGTGAGAAATTTGTGGATGGATTGACTGTAATCGTCATTGTACAAGTTGTCCCACATTGCCCAATAGAAGGGGTAAATGTATATGTATTAGTACCTACTTGAGGTACAAATTGAGGAGCCCAAACTCCTTGAATCCCTTCTAATGATTGATATTGAAAAGTTGGAGCAGTATTTCCGTAACAAAGATCTGGTATCGCATTAAATGTCGGAATTACAAAAGGAAAAATGGTGATTGTTCCACTTAAAGATGCGGCTGAATTGACTCCACCAGTTGTTGCAACAGTGTAGTTATAGGCGGCAGCTATTCCAGTTGGAATTCCACTAATTGTAAACACACCAGCTGCGAAAGTAGCAGTTACTCCAGTTGGTAACGCTCCTGATGTAATTGAAGCACCAGTTGCTCCATTCCCAATTGTATATTCAATAGTAGTCAGTGTTGTACCTTCACAAATTGTTTGTGCTTCCGTTCCTGCTGCTGAGGATAATACCAATGACTGAGCACTTAGGTTAAAGGAAAAAAGAAAAGCAATAAGGGAAATTTTTAAGGTAGTTAATTTAAAATACATAGTAAAGTAATTTATTAAGTCAGCATCTAGACGGACAAATCAAACCCTTCGTTGCTTTAAACTTAAAGATTAATTCACTTTCTCACCTATACTACTAGGAATCATTTTTTTACCTTTTTTGTTATTTTTCAAATACATATCATAGATCATCCCATCCGAAAGACCGATTTTGGGAACGATAATATTTTTGCATTTGAGTTCTTTCATGATATAGACATAGATGTCAATCGCTGGAACAATAACATCCGCCCGATCGGGTTTCAACTGGAATTTTTCTACACGCTGTGTCAGTGACAAATCATTGATTTCGTCTCTCAACTCTTTCATTTTACGTACAGAAATTGTTTCCATGTGCTGTGCACCTAACATCTTGTGTACTTTATTGATATTTCCTCCCGTTGCAAAGATTTGATGCACCGTTTTCACATCAACATGTGTTCCGATCCAGGCATGGATTTCTTTCCAAATGGAATCTTTTACCTTATTTTTCAACAAACGGATCGTCCCGATTTCAAAGGATTTGGCTGCAAGTCTTTCGCCTTTTTCAAAAACACTGACTTCGGTACTTCCTCCCCCAACATCAATGACAACAAACGAAACGTTTTTATCAAAATCCAACAGAAAGAAGGTCCCGAAAATCAAATCGGCTTCCTCATTTCCACTGATAATATCGATTTCAACATTTGTCTCTTTCTTGATTAATTCTTTTATTTCTAGTCCATTTACAGCCTCACGCATAGCAGATGTAGCACACGCACGAAGTTCTCTTACTTCAAAAATTTCGGAAATTAAACGGAAAGCTTTGATCGTTTTCACAAAATCAGCTGCTTTCTTTGAAGAAATTTTCCCATCCTCAAATACTTCTTCCCCCAATCGAAGTGGAATTCGAGTGTAGGATATTTTCTTCACAAAAGAATGTCCATTTTCGGTCGTTACTTCTCCAACAAGTAATCGAGCAGCATTGGTTCCTATGTCAATTGCACCGTATCTCACTGTCAATAAGCTTATTTTTTTCTAAAATAAATACGAACCGGAACACCGCAGAAATCAAATTTCTCACGCAACCTATTTTCTAAAAAACGCTTGTAACTATCTGGAATGTACTGAGGTAAATTACAAAAGAAAGCAAATGAAGGTCCATACGTCGGAAGTTGCTGAACGTATTTGATGCGAATATATTTTCCTTTAATCGAAGGAGGAGGCGTTGCATTGATAATCGCAAGCATCTCGTCATTGATTACAGACGTAGGAATTTTCTTGGTTCTGTTTTCATACACCTGCATAGCCGATTCTACTGCTTTATGCAAACGCTGTTTTGTAATCGTTGAAGTAAAAATAATCGGAACATCATTGAAAGGAGCCAGTTGTTCACGAATTTTTTCTTCGTAAGCCATCATGGTATTGGTTTCTTTTTCTACCAAATCCCATTTATTGACCAAGACGACAACTCCTTTTGAATTTTTTTCGATGATGTAAAAAATATGTAAATCTTGCTTTTGAATTCCTTCTTCCGCATCGATCATAAAAATACATACATCCGATTCTTCAATGGCATTTACTGAACGAAGCACAGAATAATATTCTAGATCTTCCGTCACTTTCGCTTTTTTACGAATTCCAGCCGTATCAACGAGCATGAAATCGAATCCAAACGCTTTGTACCGTGTATTGATAGCATCTCTCGTTGTTCCTGAGATATCGGTTACAATATTTCTTACTTCCCCTGTTAATGCATTGACCAATGATGATTTTCCAACATTCGGTTTACCAACAATGGCTATTCTTGGCAAATCATCTTTTTCACGAACCGAATCATCATCCGGATCGAAATGTTTCACGATGTCGTCCAATAAATCACCTGTTCCTGTTCCATTGGTTGCTGACATATCGTATACATCTCCCAATCCAAATTGATAAAACTCCGAAGAAAGTCCCAATCGTGAATTACTATCCACTTTATTGGCAACGATGAATATTTTTTTCTTTGATTTCCGAAGCAGCTGAGCTACAGTTTCATCCAGATCGACAATCCCGGTTGTAACATCCACCATGAAAACAATCACATTTGCTTCTTCAATCGCAATAAGTACTTGCTTACGAATTTCTGCTTCAAAAACATCTTCCGTTCCATTGGCATACCCACCAGTGTCGATCACAGAAAACTGGTAACCATTCCATTCACCTCTCCCATATAAACGATCACGCGTCACACCACTGATTTCTTTTACAATGGCATTCGATGATTCTGTCAAACGGTTGAATAAAGTAGATTTACCTACATTTGGACGACCTACTATTGCTATAATGTTACTCATTCTTTCTTTTTCAAATTACAGATTTTGTGTTCAACGTTTAATTCAATCCAACATCCAACATCCAACATCTATTTTTAATATCCGTATTTTTTCAATTTACTGTCTGTTATTCTCCAGTCTTTATCTACCTTAACAAAGGTTTCAAGAAAAACTTTTTTTCCAACAAACGGTTCCATTTCTTTTCTGGCTTCACGACCGATTCTCTTCAGCATTTCTCCACCCTTACCGATTACAATTCCTTTTTGAGAATCGCGTTCAACAATGATGATTGCACGAATTTTGATCAAATCCTGCTCTTCAATATATTCTTCAATATCGATGTGACACGAATATGGAATTTCTTTTTGGCAATGGACAAATATTTTTTCACGAATGATTTCAGATATGAAGAAACGCATCGGGCGATCTGAGATATCCTCCTTATCATAATAGGCAGGATTTTCAGGAGTGAGTTTTAAAATTCGTTCCCAAAGAAGATCAATATTAAATCCGTGTAATGCCGACATCAGGTACACATACGAATCCGGCAAACGTTCCTGCCAATAAGTAATTCGCTCCATTACTTTTTCCTGATCACCCAAATCGATTTTATTGATCAATGTAATGACCGGGATTTTCAGCTTTTGAATTTTTGCCAGTGTCTCCGCATGGTTCATCTCATCTTCAAAAATATCCGTAATGAATATCAAAATGTCTGCATCCTGCAATGCAGTATTGACATATCCCATCATTGCATCGTGCATTTTATAAGCTGAATTCACAACTCCTGGAGTATCCGAAAATACAATCTGATAATCTTCCTCGTTGACAATTCCCAAGATTCGATGTCTTGTTGTCTGTGCTTTTGATGTTACAATGGACAATTTTTGGCCCATCAAACGGTTCATCAATGTAGATTTCCCTACGTTTGGACTACCAACTATATTTACAAACCCTGCTTTATGGGACATTTTATTTCTAATTTTGGATCACAAAGGTACGGATTTTAATGCTGAACTTCGACAAGGGTTATGAAATATTGACAGATGAACTCATAAGAGGAAAGTTATCTGGTTTGAAAGTTATTAGACCTCACGAAAATCGTTGTAAAAAATAACTGTTGTTTAACCGTTAAAAACCTTTATACCCTTGTAAACACTAAAATTTTAATCAAAGACAAACCATTTTCAGCTAGTAGTAAATCACATTGCTTTATACATTCAGTTACCCACGAGATTTCGTCTCAATTCCGATTCTTAACTGTTAAAATCTTTATTGTCCCAAAAACATTGGACTTCTAATTTTTTCAATGAAACAAAGTATCACAAATTGGGCTAAATATTACCATCTCAATTCGTTCCACTTTTTTTTCCTATTTTTCGATTGTTATCCTGAAATAAAATAGTAGAATTGTAAATCATTTATTTATTTTTGCTCAAAAATCAAAAAATGGATACTCAGAGTTTCGAGTTAGTAGAGAAAGAAGTTATTTCAACCTTTCATTTTCCGGAAGGTGATGTACTTAGTAAGGAGGCAGATAAAAAAAATCTGAAAAGAGAACTCGACAGAGCTATTTCTTTAGGTAATATTGAGCATTTAAAAGTGAAAATTTATTTCGCAGATGATCAAGGGGACAAAGTTGTAAACACTACGATCTGGGCGATCACAGATAACGCCATATTATTGAAACAGAATGTGGTGATACCGATAAGAAGAATTATTAAATTGGAAATATAAAAGTTAAACTCATGGCCAAAAAGCGATCGATTGTTAGTTATGACAAATTAACCATTGAACAGAAAAAAGAAATCTTAAAGAGTTTTCCGGAAGGATATGGGAGTCACGTCACTCAGATAAGAACACCTGCGGGAGAAACTTTAGATGCTTTGATTTGGGAAACGGATGAAATTATCTATTTAGTAAAAATCACCAAAACGATGACGAGAGCATTGGATGACGATGATGATGACGATGACGATGATCCAATCGAAGATACATTGGTGAAACCGGATGATCTGGAGGAAGATGATGACGATGACGTGCCAAAAAAATCGAAAAAAGTAAGCTTCGACGATGAGGATGATGACATAGATGATATGGCTGAAGAGGAATATGACGAGGATGAAGAAGACGAAGAGGATGATGAATAATTATCTCTTGATACTATAAAAAAAGGCTCTCAATTGGGAGCCTTTTTTGTTGACACCTGTAATGTTAGACGAAAGACTGAAAGAAGCAAGACATAAGACTCACGAAAGGTTTATCAAAAAAGACAGTCAAACGATTTAAAATACTTTGGTCTTAAAATCTTGAATCTATGAGCGCAGCGGTCTTGAGTCTATACTAATCGTTCAATTTCAGAATGGCCATAAATGCATCTTGAGGAATCTCTACACGCCCAACCTGGCGCATACGTTTCTTCCCTTCTTTCTGTTTTTCCAACAATTTACGTTTACGTGAAATATCACCCCCATAACATTTTGCAGTAACATCTTTTCGCAAAGCTTTGATCGTTTCACGTGCAATAATTTTAGCTCCGATTGCTGCTTGAATAGGAATCTCAAATTGCTGTCTCGGAATCAGTTCCTTCAATTTCAAACACAATTTCTTTCCTAAGGAATACGCATTGCTTCTATGTACCAAAGCGGATAAAGCATCTATCTGCTCAGCATTCAACAACAAATCCATCTTGATCAAATCCGATTCTTTGTATCCAACCGGATGGTAATCAAATGAAGCATAACCTCTTGAAACCGATTTCAAACGATCATAAAAATCAAATACAATTTCAGCCAGTGGCATTTCAAACGTAAGTTCTACTCTATCTTGCGTCAAATACACTTGATTTCTCAATTCACCTCTTTTCTCAATACATAAAGTCATAATCTGACCTACATATTCTGATTTAGTAATGACTTGCGCTTTGATATATGGTTCTTCAATATATGCCATCCCAGAAGGATCAGGCAATTCAGAAGGGTTATTTACAACAATCTTCACTTCCGGATTCTTACGCATATAGGCGTAATACGATACGTTAGGAACTGTAGTAATCACAGTCATATTGAATTCGCGTTCCAAACGCTCTTGAATAATTTCCATGTGAAGCATTCCCAAGAATCCGCAACGGAAACCAAATCCCAATGCAGCTGAAGATTCAGGTTCGAAAACAAGTGATGAATCATTCAATTGCAACTTCTCCATCGAGTAACGCAATTCCTCATAATCTTCCGTATCTACCGGATAAATTCCCGCAAATACCATTGGTTTTACATCCTCAAATCCTTTGATGGACTCCAAACATGGATTATCAAATAAGGTTATTGTATCTCCTACCTTTACTTCGTTTGCCTGCTTGATTCCTGAAATAATATAACCTACATCTCCTGCTTTCACTGCATCCTGAGGAAATAATGAAGGATTGATCTTTAATATTCCGATCTCGTCGGCATTATACGTTTTTCCAGTATTGAAGAATTTTACTTTGTCCCCTTTTCGGAGGATTCCGTTACGAACTCGATAATAAGCAATAATTCCACGGAATGGATTGAAAACAGAATCAAAAATCATCGCTTGAAGCGGTGCACTTTCATCTCCTTGCGGAGCAGGAATTCTATTGATAACAGCATCTAAAATTAAGTCAACACCCAAACCTGTTTTTCCTGAAGCCTGAATGATATCTTCCATTTTACAACCCAATAACTCAATGATCTGATCTGATACTTCCTCCGGCATTGCCCCAGGTAAATCCATTTTATTCAGAATCGGAATGATTTCCAAATCGTGTTCGATTGCTAAATACAAATTCGAAATTGTTTGTGCTTCAATTCCCTGTGATGCATCCACAATTAATAAAGCTCCTTCACATGCAGCGATTGAGCGGGAAACTTCGTAGGAAAAATCAACGTGTCCTGGAGTATCAATTAGATTCAACTTATACAATTGACCTTCATGTTTGTAATCCATTTGAATCGCGTGACTTTTGATAGTGATCCCTCTTTCACGCTCCAGATCCATATCGTCCAAAGCCTGTGCCTGCATTTCTCGGTCTGAAATAGTACCTGTAGTTTGTAAAAGTCGGTCAGCTAATGTACTCTTCCCGTGATCAATATGTGCAATGATGCAAAAATTACGAATATTCTTCATAAATGTCGAAACAACTGTTGTTAAAACCGTTTATAATGGACAAACGGAGCGTAAAAATACGGCAAAAATCTGAAATTAAAGATGTCTTCGACCAAAAACGCTACAAATACAATTTTGTCCTAAAAGTCAGTTGAAGTCAATAAGTGTATTTCGTAGCAATTCAAAAAAAATGTTAAATAATCTAAGTGGGTGTAATTTTTCAGATACATGTCCGTTATAGATATAGAAGCCTTGCAAAAAAGGCAAAAAACATTAAAGAGATAATAGATCACATCGATATATACGATTTTTCATAAGTAGTAGTAGTTTAGGTAAGAAAAAAGAGAGGGATGCCAGTCCTTCTCTTTTTTGATTTAATGAGGCATCATTTTGAATATTAAGAACAACAAACAAATTGGACTCTGATTAATTCGATTTCCTTTGATAAAAAAATCAAAGATAAAAAGTAAAAAGATTCCCCATTTTAACATTTCATAACCTCTTTTTTGACGATCCTATCCGTCCTTCAAACAATTATTTCTATTTTCGCATTCGATGAACAGTAAAGTAGAAAAATTTAACCAAAAAGGTGTCCGAACCAGTTACGTTTCAACGGTAATCGGAATTTCCTTGGTTTTATTCATGATCGGACTGGTTATCGGTGGTGTTTTGGGTCTCGGTAACGTTCAAAAACAAGCCAAAGAAAGTCTGCAAGTCGACCTATTTTTCAAACCTGAAATGAACGATGCAGACATCAAGCAAATCGAACAAGAATTAAAAACCTGGAATAAATTTACCGATGTTTACTTTGTATCTCCAGAAAGAGCTATCGAAGAATTCAGCGGAAAAGACCAAAACGAAAAACAGATTTTATCCATTTTCGAAGGTGACAATCCCCTTCCTCCTACCATCGGATTCAAACCCAAAGCGGAATATGCCACCAAAGAAGGAATGAAACAAATCAAAAAAGAATTGCTCAAAACTTTTCCGGAAATCGATGAGGTAAACTACGAAGAATCAAGTGTCAACAACGTGAACCTAGGATTCAAACAGTTTGTTTTTCTCTTCGGTGTTGTGGCTTTCCTTTTGATTATTGTAGCAGTAGCTATGATCAACAATACCATTCGACTGGCATTGTACTCGAAACGTTTTACCATTAAAACCATGCAGTTGGTGGGAGCGACTCATATTTACATTCGCCGTCCGTTTTTGATCCAATCTATTTTTCAGGGCATTGTCTCTGCGGTGATAGGTATGGCTTTATTGATGACTTTATTCTTTGCTTTGAACAACGTACTTGAATCGATTGAAATCAGTTACAATCTTCAGGAATTGCTGATGCTATTCGGCTCAATACTTGCAATAGGAATTGTGATTACCTTCGTATCCACTTGGTTTGCATTGAATAAGTTCTTGCGTATGAAGTTGGATGACTTATATTAAATTGAAAAATAACGTTATGGAAAATAAAAAACACCTTTTTGGATTTCGACCTGAAAACTACAAATTATTATTAATTGGTTTGGGAATCAATATCCTTGGATTCATTTTGATGATCGGTGGTGGAGCAAAAAACGCAAACGATTTCAACGAAAATGAAATTTTCAGCAGTGTACGTATTACACTTTCTCCGATGGTCATTATAGCTGGTTATCTGGTAATCATGTACGCAATCATGCGTAAGCCGAAGCCAAAAAATGAATTAAAAAACGACTAAGAAAAAGATGGATTTAATTCAAGCGCTCATACTTGCATTAGTTGAAGGATTGACTGAATTTTTGCCGGTTTCTTCCACTGCTTACATGATCTTTACAAGTTCCATTTTCGGAATTCAAAGCGACGAGTTTGTGAAAATGTTTCAGGTTTCAGTTCAATTCGGGGCGATTTTGTCAGTAGTGGTTCTTTACAGAAAGAAATTTTTAGACTTTAAATCACCGCAATTCTATATCAAACTGGCGCTAGCTGTTCTGCCTGCATTAGTTCTCGGGAAATTATTCGATGATAAAATTGAAGAAGTACTTGAAAAACCCATTCCGATTGCAATAGTTCTGATCCTCGGAGGATTTATCTTACTCTTTATCGATCGGTTGTTCAAAAACACCAAAATCAACAAAGAAGAAAACGTTACGATTCGAAAAGCAATCACCATCGGATTTTGGCAATGTCTAGCCATGATGCCGGGAACGAGCCGATCAGCAGCTTCAATCATTGGTGGTATGCAGCAAGGATTAACACGTAGAATGGCGGCAGAATTCAGTTTCTTTCTAGCTGTGCCAACGATGCTGGCCGTAACGCTTTATTCAATTGTAGTAAAAGATTGGGAATATAAAGGAATGAAACAAAAAGGGTACGAAATGATCCTTTCCTCTTCTGAAAATATCACCAGTTTTGTCGTTGGAAACTTAGTGGCTTTTATCGTTGCAGCGATTGCTATCAAATTCTTCATCGGATTCATTGAAAAATATGGTTTTAAAATTTGGGGGTGGTACAGAATCATTGTCGGCATCATTTTGATTGCTTATTTTTCCATGTAATTTTCTTTCCCAAACTTCTCAATTTATTTCCCGACCATGTCGAACACTATTGATTTCACAGAAGGTTGTACTATTTTGGTCGACAAGCCCTACACTTGGACTTCATTCGATGTCGTTAACAAAATTCGATGGAACCTCAAGCAAAAACTGGGTGTCAAAAAAATAAAAGTGGGGCATGCAGGTACGCTTGACCCGCTTGCCACAGGACTACTGATCATTTGCATAGGGAAGCACACCAAGTTGATCGATCAGCTCATGGGAGGTGAAAAAACTTACACCGGGACTATTTTAGTTGGAAAGACAACACCTTCTTACGACCTCGAAACCGAATACAATGAAGCATTTCCAACAGATCATATTACCCCGGAAATGGTCGAGGAAGTCCGCAAAACATTTATTGGTGAACAACAACAAATTCCACCGATATTTTCTGCCAAACAAATTGATGGAAAACGTGCATACGACCTTGCAAGAGCTGGCAAGGAAATTGTAATGAAATCTAATACAATTCACATCTCGGATTTTAAAATTTCGATGGCCAGATTCCCGGAAATAGATTTTGAAATAAGCTGTTCAAAAGGCACTTACATTCGTTCTATAGCCTATGATTTCGGTAAAGCTCTTCAGTCAGGCGGCGTTTTAACTGACTTGCGAAGAACTCAATCTGGAGAGTTATCCATCGAAAATGCAAAATCAGTTGATGACTGGATTGTTGAAATACGTAAAGATTCAGAAACACTCGAATAAATTTTTCATTCATGGCTCGGTTCATTCTCTCATCTATTTGTTGGCTTTTCACAATAGTTGTGGTATTTGGACAATATACCCCTGACGAAAAATCTTCAACTTCCCCTATATATCCTTCTGTTGTTTTTAAAGCACATCCTAAACAGCATTACGGATTTGATCGGATGGATCATGTGGAATGGAAAAATCAATACCCTTCGTTTCAAATCAATCCCAAATTTACCGGATATACAGCCTATAAATCTGTTTCAAAAGGCTCAACTGATCAAGTAGACTTGCTTTTTAAATCCATCCGTTTGAAGAAAAAAAAGAACGAACGGATCAAGTTGTTCATTGACAAAGAACCGATCAATTTCAATGTTGAAAACGATTCTACCATCACCATTTTCCTACCATCAAAATCTGACGATTACACCGTTAAAGTATATCTTGACGGGCAAATTGTAGCTAAACTTTACGTAGAAATTCAAAAGGAAATTCATGAGAAAATCATCATTGTTCCTTTGACCCCTATTCGATTTTCTACCCGTGAAATAGAAGAAAAGCTCGATCATATTTATCGACAAGCCAACATCAATTTTGAAGTGGAAATCGGAAATGTTTTTCAATCTAATGTATTTGAACCATCTACTATTTTTAGTAATCCAGATCCCAAACACAAAGAGTATTCGGGACAAATGCGTTTGCTTCGCGATTTGTATTTCGAACAACATCCGAAAATGGATAAAAATGCTTATTTCGTATTTTTGATCAAAGGTTTTGAAGATTCTCTTTTGAATGGATTCATGGTCAAAAACAAATCCATTGCCTTTATAAAAAATCCCGAAAACCACAATTGGGTCACCAATCAGCTCGCCCGAACGTTGGGATATGGAATGGGTGCACTACCCGATTCATGGGAAAACCAAGGTCCGGAAAAAGGAACAACACAAAATTTAATGGACACCATTCATGGATTTCATCTAACTCATTTTCAATGGAGTCGCCTGAGAAACGTTTCCAATTATTATTCGATGTATGATAACCAAGAAAATGTCCCTACCAACAATGGAACAGTAGCCTATTATTTTTGGGAAGAGGATGAGCACGGCAATGTCATTTTCAAAAGCAATCGTTTGCTCAAAGAAATCAAAAAACCGTATAAACAAAATTACTTGTCTTACCGTTTCAAAGTAAAATATTGGATTCTTCGACCTTTCCACAAAATCGGTGATTACTATATCTCTATATTGGACGTTCTCTTTTCTGCAGGAACCCTATTTATCTTGTTTTTCATTCGTAAAAAACTCAAACAACTGTGGGAAAAAAGAAAATGGAAATTCAAATTTCTAAGGCGATTTATCTTTGTTTCAATCGTCGGGTTTACTCTTTTTCAAATCTATGAAAACTATGCAATTACCAATAAAATTCTATTCTACTTCAAAAAAGTTTCGGGACCAGTAATTGAATTAACCGATCTCGATTACAAGCAAGCGAAAAAAGAATTACTCTTCAACAATAAATTGTTTCACGAAGAAGTCTCCGAAGTTTGTTCCGAAATCTTGATTCATAAAAAGAACAAATGGTTCCTGAAAAAACGAGGTCGTGTTATCTATTTCGAAATCAAAAAAGACCACAAAGGACACTGGAACAATGCGAAATTTATGTCAAGCGGAAACAACATTAATCTGAGTACATTAAATTACCATGCCTTTGCACAGGGGCATTATATCGTCTGCAGTTACACCAACGAAAAAGGTGAAATTGAGAAGCAAAAAATTTACAATTATTCCGGATCGGATGTGACAGCCAAGCTGACTTCTGAAGATGTTCCCAATCGGATTTTGGTCTTTGTGAACGGGTATCGTCCCACATCTATTGGTCAGACATTCGAGGAGAATTTCAGTGATATCCAAAACAACGGATTGGAATTTCCCAATTCAAAAAATTTCATCTACGACTTTGATCGATATGATTATTGGCAACCCTGGAACAAAGTCAACCTACTTTTTGAAAAACGAATCAACCCGAATGAAACCTATTATGCAGACGGACATTTTTCAGTGGAAACTTCCAATTATCGATCACTCATTAATTTTACCAGTACTTCATCCAACTTTCCCAAACGATGTAAAAATCTGAACCATCACAAATGCTATTACAACCAAGGTGAAAATTTCTGGGAATCACTTTTTGAAGATCCGAAAACCATCAACCGACTCAAATTGAAACCCAATAAAAAAGGATTTGCACTTCGGCGACAAAAAGGAGAAATTGCCGGAAAAAATCTGCTCCAGATCCTGAATGAAATCCCTGGATATTCCAAAAACGACACCCTATATATTGTGACACATAGCATGGGATTTGCCTATTCACAAGGAATGCTGAAAGAATTAAGAGGAAAAATAAATTTTGGCGGTTATTACATCATTGCTCCCGAAAATGCTAAAAGTGGATTTGTCAATCCTCTGGAATGGAAAGAGATTTGGCAATACGGTAGCAATTTCAATTTAAAAAATCAGGACCCGCCTTGTTTACAGGATGGAATTGCTCCACAGCATCTAGTTCCCGGTTTAGCATCGAACAACCGAATATGTATTCCTCCATCCATTAATAAATGTAAAGGATTTTTCGATTCTCATTTCATCGGTTATTATACGTGGATTCTTGATATTGAGGAAGATCAACCCGGACATATTGTAAAAAAATAAATTACAAATTGGGAAGCCCTTCAGCTTTCCAAATAAATTTAAAGAGTTTCTTGAAATGAATGAATTTTTCTCCGCAATATTTTATAACTTTGCGCTCTTTTTATTATCCAGTAACAACATAGTTATATGACGAAAATGAAACTGTCGGAGTTTAGTTTTGATTTACCAGAAGAACTTATCGCTGAATATCCCACAGAAAACCGTGATGAGTCCAAATTGATGGTTATTCATCGTGATTCTGGCAAGATAGAACATAGGTTATTTAAAGACATCATTAATTATTTCAATGAAGGTGATGTAATGATAATGAACAATACGAGAGTTTTTCCAGCTCGTATGTACGGAAACAAAGAAAAAACAGGTGCTAAAATCGAGGTTTTTTTACTTCGTGAATTGAACCGTGAAAGTCTTCTTTGGGACGTATTGGTTGATCCGGCTAGAAAAATCAGAATCGGGAACAAGTTGTATTTTGGAGATGATGATTCATTGGTAGCGGAAGTTATTGATAATACTACATCTCGTGGAAGAACACTTCGTTTCTTATTCGATGGATCGTATGACGAATTCAAGGCGAAAATTACTGAATTGGGTGAAACGCCGATTCCGAAGTATATCAAACGTAAAGTGGAAGATACCGACGAGGAACGTTACCAGACTATTTTTGCGAAAGAAGAAGGTGCTGTCGCTGCTCCAACTGCAGGATTGCATTTTTCCCGTCAATTAATGAAACGTTTGGAGTTAAAAGGTGTAAACTTTGCAGAATTAACACTTCATATCGGACTTGGAACATTCCGACCGGTTGAAGTGGAAGATTTGACAAAACACAAAATGGACTCTGAACAAATGCATATTTCTAGAGAGTGTGCTGATGTAGTCAATAATGCAAAACGAAATAAAAAACGTGTCTGTGCAATTGGTACAACCTGTATGCGGGCAATTGAATCGTCAGTTTCAACCGAAGGATTGTTAAATCCTTTTGACGGTTGGACTAATAAATTCATCTTCCCTCCTTACGATTTCAGTATTGCAGATTGTATGGTGACAAATTTCCATACACCACTTTCTACCTTGTTGATGATGATTTCTTCTTTCTGTGGTCATGACCTCATGATTGAAGCGTATCAACAAGCTGTTAAAGAAAAATACAGATTTTATTCTTACGGAGACGCGATGCTGATTTTGTAAGAAAAAATTAAATAATCTTAAGAAAAAGGCATGTTTTTCAACATGCCTTTTTTGTTTTTATCAAAGTAATAAATTTCTTCCGCTTAATTAGTCTAGTAAATCTTCAGAATCGCTGATAAAAATTCCTTGTTGTTCATTGAGAAGCTTTCTAAGTTTATCGCGTTCCTCTGTAGTCACGACATATGTTTTTGACCATTTATCATGCCATCCTCTATCACCACCTAAACAAGAAAATGCATCGAAAGGAACTAACCGAGCAAAAGATCTTCCGATAAGAGATCCTGCATCAGGTGCTTCGGCATATTGGTTAATGACAACGGAATTGGTTGCAAACTTCCCTACAGTTCGTTGCATCGTCTTTTCACAAATGAAGTAGTAACCTACCGTGATAGTAACATTATTAATAGATGGAATAAAATTATAGATCACCCCATTTGATCTAAAAACAAGAAAATGATCTGAGCTTATATTATGAAGGAAAAATAAGTCTACAACAAATGAAATTAATCCAATAATGAGTGAATCAATAAAATAATGTCCGAAACGTGGCCAACCAGTTACTAGATTTACTTTTCTTTTTACATTTTTTTCGTAAGGTTCTTTCGTTCTGTTTCCAAATTGATCACGATCTCTCTTGTAAAAGGTTTTCGTCTCGGTAAGTTGTTCGATGGTTGTTTTCATGTTTTCTAGAGGTTCTTAATTATTTTATAACTCAACATTTGATTGTGTTAAAATTAGAAACAAAGATTAGTATTTTTTGTCGATTAGAAACCGTACCATTTACAAACATAAAAAATAATCAAACATTCAACATCCAAAATCAAACATCATAATATTATCATTACATTTGCACCGAATTTTAAGCGGGAAATCTCCCCAATAAGTATGTCGATAGGAGCAAAAATAAAGTCATATATCAGTTTTACAAAGTTTCGTCTTTCAGCTCTGGTTGTTGTTTCAGCACTTTCCGGTTATCTTTTTGCAAGAGGTCACGACAGTTTTCAAATCTTTCTTTTACTGGTTGGTGGACTGTTAGTCACAGCTGCATCCAACGGTTCCAATCAAATCTGGGAAAAAGATCTGGACAAACTGATGAAACGCACAGCAGGTCGACCTTTACCTCAAAATCAAATGTCACTTTCAGAAGCTTACACAGTTGTGATCGTTTGTCTAGTTGTAGGTACTTTCATGTTGTATCAAATCAATCTATATTCCGCAATTTTAGGACTTTCAGCTTATATCTCCTACGTGTTTTTATACACCCCATTGAAACGAGTTACTCCATGGGCAGTATTTGTGGGTGCATTTCCGGGTGCAATTCCTCCAATGCTTGGAGCCGTTGCAGCTACAGGAAAATTTGATCTAGTAGCAGGAGTATTATTTTTCGTACAATTCATTTGGCAATTCCCGCATTTCTGGGCCATCGCTTGGGTAGCATTTGATGATTACAAAGCCGGTGGATTTGCTTTACTTCCTTCCAAATTGGGAAAATCAAAAAATTCAGCCTTTCAAATTGCGATTTATTCATTGATCCTGATTCCATTCAGTCTGTTACCATGGGTACTAAACTGGACTGGAACCGTTTCTTTAGTGATTGCATGTGTAATCGGCGGTTTGTTTTTCCTTCAGTCCTACAAGCTTTTCATGACTTGCGAGGATAAAGATGCACGCACATTGATGTTTGCATCCTTTATCTATTTGCCGATTATACAATTTTTGTATGTCTTCGATAAAATAGACGCAGCAATTCCAAAATAACAATACTATGAACAAGGATTACAACACGGACATTACTCCGGAAGTGAGAGAGAAAACAAAAATAACACTTGTTGTTATCAGTATTTTCAGTATCGTAATGCTTTTCGCCGGATTAACGTCTGGTTATATCGTTTCAATGGGTGATTCGTTTTGGGTTAAATTTCCTTTCCCGAAAGCATTTTGGATGAGTACGGCTGTAATTATTGTCAGTAGTATTTTTGTCCACATAGGGATTCGTTTAGCCGAAAAAGGGAAAGCAACACTTTCGAAATTATTTGTCACACTTACATTCATTTTTGGATTGCTTTTCGTCTATTTCCAATTCAAAGGATACGGACAACTGGTTGACCAGGGAAGTCATTTCGTTGGAAACATCATGGTTGTTGACGGTCGTTACGGTAGCGCAGGTGAAGACGGGAGATATTACGGATACTATGAAATCAAATACGATGGAAAATTCATTGAAATAGATGGAAACGATTATTTGATGAATGGTAAGAAACTAACTCAACCGCAATTGAGTGACCTGAAACAATTTGTTTCTCAATTTGGAAAATTTGAACCGTTAAAACCATATACTGTTAAAGAATACGGAGGTAAATTTCAACTGTACTACAAACAACAACCCGTTGAATTGATCAAGGGAAAATTGTGCTTGCCAGACAGCACCGAATTACAATTTGTTGATTTGGATCGTCTACAGAAATTATCCATGAACATCCAAAATGAAAGAGGAGACTTTTTCTTAAAAGGAAAAATCGGAAAAGACTTTCATGTTTATTACAAAGGAAAAGAACTGGATTATGTCAATCGCCAATGGCAATACCATGGAAAAGTACTGGACGATTATTTGCAGACCAAACCTTTGGAAGCTGCTGACACTTCATCTTCTTATTTGTGGTTGATTACCTTCCTTCATCTTTTACACATTGTGGGAACACTTTTCTACATGCTTAAAATGACTGTTTGGTCGCTTCAAGGAAAGTTTACTGTCGGCAATACGCTTAGCCTAAGATTAGGTGCCATTTTTTGGGATTTCCTGGGAGGATTATGGGTTGCATTACTCCTGTTCCTAATGTACATTCATTAAAATCAGTATTCTAGGACATTTTCTTCATGTCTTTTGCGAACTATTGTTTAACCGTTAAAAACCTTTACGGTCTTGTAAACATTGGTATTTATCTGAAAATAATTAATTTCAGATAACGATTAATCCAAATTAATTTACTGTTTCCACAAAAGCTCGTTATCAATTTTTAATGCTAATTTCTTTACTTAAGCTTAAAGTATATTTAATCTAAATAAGAAAATCAATAGACTCATAATCAATAAGATTAAAATTAATTTTAATCCTAAACACAGCTCTTTTTAAAATTTCAATTTATTTTCTCTCATTTTTCTCCATTGAATTAGTACTGTTTTTACTTTTTATTCATTAAACTTGCACAAAATTTATTTACAATGGCTGAACACGCTGCAAAACAAATTGACACAGAAACGTTATGGGGAGGGAAAACATCTCCATTTACAACGAGTTACGGAAAGTTGATGATGTGGTTTTTCCTTGTTTCGGATGCTTTGACATTCGGAGGATTACTTGCTGCATATAGTTTTACCCGTTTTAATGTATCTGATGCATGGCCGATCGGTGAGGAAACTTTCAACTCATTACCATTTTTAGGACATGGTTATCCGTTGATTTATGTTGCATTAATGACCTTTATTTTGATCGTTTCATCGGTAACGATGGTACTTGCTGTAGAGGCGGGACATAGAATGGATAAAAAAGGGGTTGTAAAATGGATGATTGCTACCATTATTGGTGGTTTTTTCTTCGTTGGTTCACAAGCTTGGGAATGGAGTCACTTCATCCACGGGTCTGAATTCGGAAAAGTGGAATTAGCGGATGGTTCACAAGCGATTGTAAAAGGACATTTCGGTAAAATCACATCTTTTGACGTTACCGAGGCACATGGACACCATAAGAAAGGAGAAAAAATTGTAGATGCTTTCGAAGGAGATTTAATGCACCAATTCCAACATGCAGTTGAGCTTGGTCATATTGAAAACGGACAAATAACATTGCATGATGGTACAAAAGCTCTTGTCAAAAAGGAAAAAGATGAGCACATGCAATTGGTGATCAAGAAAAATGGATCAAAGCACAAAATCGGAGATAAAATCGATGGAAAAGAAGCTGAAGATTTATACTATGGATCAATCAACACAGGAGAAGCTCACAAAGTAATCTACGGAGCGAATTTGAAGCAAAATGAATACGGACCACAACAATACGGTCACTTCTTTTTCTTCATTACAGGTTTCCACGGATTCCACGTATTCTCAGGAGTTGTTTTCAATATTATTATTTTGATTGGGGTAATGAGAAATCTTTACCACAAAAGAGGTCACTACGAAATGGTTGAAAAAACTGGATTGTACTGGCACTTTGTCGATTTAGTTTGGGTATTCGTATTTACCTTCTTCTATCTTGTTTAATTCTTTAAAAAAAATCGATCATGGAAAGAGATGATATCATAGAATATTCATTAGACACACACCACAGCGAAGAGGAAGGTGTCAAAATGCGTAAAAAGATCTGGCAGGTAACTGCAATCTTAACGCTTATTACAATTGTTGAAGTTGCATGCGGAGCTTTTATCAAACAAGATAGTTCTATCTGGCACTTAGTAAAATGGGGGTTTATCATTTTGACTATCGTGAAAGCTGCCTATATCGTTTTGGTATTTATGCACCTTGGTCATGAAAAGAAATCATTGAAATATATTATTCTAGTCCCTTATATAATTTTTATCCTCTATCTGCTTTTCATCTTATTGACGGAATCAACAGCCATAGACAGAGTACTAAAAGCTTTCGGAGCATAATTTTTTAAGAATGGCGAGTAAAAAATCTGCCGGAAAAAGTAAGATAATAGCAATATTCATTTTACTTTTTCCGGCTTTTTTATTAGTGTTTTTGTCAACCCGTGGTTGTGAACACAAATTCAAAGAATTACCTGATTACGGTAAAGCAATTAATTATCATTTCACAGACTCCAGAGGAAAACATTTTTCTTCAAAAAACTTCAAAGGGGATGTTGTGATCGTTACGACCATCCAACAAACTTGTCCGGATAGTTGTGCAATTCTGTTGTGGAACGTAGATCATGCGATCTATCAGCACATAATGAAAAACAGAAAAAAGAAACTTAAACAAGTAAAAATTATTTCTTTTGCAACCGATAGTAAAGGTGAACCTTTAAAAGATTTGTCCGTGATAAAGGACGCTTTATACGATCAAGTTGAGGGCTACGATCCAGATGTATGGTACCTAGCAAAAGGAGATGCACGTGCAGTTTATGACTTCAAGTACAACAATCAATCATTGCTAAAAAAAGGAGAGCAATACTTCGGTGGAGAAGCTTATTTGGAATTAATGTTGTTACTGGACAAAAAGAATCATTTGAGAATGGTCAACAGAGGTAATCAGGAAGGAACAGTTCGTAGAATGTATCAACACGTTGCGTTACTTCAAAAGCAATACGATAAGGAACATAAAAAAGCATTGTTGAAAAAGCAAAAATAAAATGAAATCAGTAGTAATTTTCGCATTGGTTCTTAGTTTGTTTTCTTGCACGGAAAAGAAGAAAGAGAAAGTTCTTCCCTACATCGGTAATTTCGACATCGAATACAAAACTGTGGATGGCAAAGAAGTAGCAGATACTGTTTATCCAAAAATGATCGATTTTCAATACCTTAATCAGGATTCTGTGATGATCAAATCTTCAGAGATGAAAGGTAAAGTGTGGGTTGCAGATTTCTTTTTCACCAGTTGTCCATCCATCTGTCCTAAAATGACGAAGCAAATGAAGCGATTGAATGAAATGACCAAAGACATCAACGACCATATTCAATACATGTCTTTCTCTATCAATCCAACAATAGACACACCTACTCGCCTTCGTCAGTACATCAAAGCACACGGAATTACTTCAAAAAACTGGTATTTCTTTACGGGTGATGAAGATAAAACACATGATTTAGGCATCAATCATTTCCTGATTTTTGCCAAAGAAGATGCCGCTTCAGCCGGAGGTTATGCACATTCAGCAGCATTTGTAATTGTGGACAAAGAAGGTTATGTAAGAGGTGTTTATAACCCGGCAACCGATCCTGAACCCGTAAATCAATTGGAAAAAGATCTTAGAAAATTATTGAAATATGAATACGACGTCGATTGAACCCAAAAAATTAAAGCAAGTTAGAACAGCAATTTATATTGCATCTGTTGCAATACCTTTGGTTGTTGCAGTATTGTTCGGAATGCCTAAAGTAAAAGGATTTGACTCTCATTTTTTACCTCCGATTTATGCTGGAATTAATGGCTTAACAGCAATTCTACTTGTTTCAGCTTTACTGGCAATCAAAAAGAAAAATATGAAAATACATCGGATGTTTATTCGTATGTCTTTATTGCTTTCACTTATCTTTTTAGCTTGCTATGTCACTTATCACCTAACATCTGAAGCAACAATATATGGAGGTTCGATGAGAGGCTTATATCTATTCATTTTGATCACTCATATCCTATTAAGTGTAGCTGTTATTCCGATTGTTTTGTTCACCTATCTTTTTGCCTGGGAAGGAAATTACACAAAACACAAAAAATGGACACGTTATGCATGGCCAATCTGGATGTATGTAGCTGTTACAGGAGTTATCGTGTATTTGATGATTTCGCCTTATTACGTCCATTAAGACTCAAGACTAAAAGACATAAGATCGCATTGCTTAAAGACGAAGCAGAAATAATTTAATAGAATTCTATTCTGATAAATTCAAAATCATCAATGTCCTCCACCAACTTGTTCGTCAAATGAAATGCCTTGCGATTTTAAGAGTCTTTTCACATATACTGCAAAGAACGCAAGATATACAAAGCAAATCGTTCCTACTATAAAAGAAGGCTGAATTCCCAAAACATCCGAAAGCTTTCCTTGAAGCGGTGGTATAATTGCTCCGCCCAAAATCATCATGACGAGAAAACCTGAACCTTGTGACTGGTATTTACCTAATCCAGCCAAAGAAAGTGAGAAGATGCACGGCCACATGATCGAACAAAAAAGACCGGCACTAAGGAAAGCATAAACAGCTGTAATTCCTGAAGTAGTAAGACCTACAACAGTTGCTGCTGCTCCTAACATGCCAAAAACAAAAAGTGTCAAAGTCGGTTTGTCATTCGTAATGTAAAACGCAACAATTTGGAGTAAAACACAAACTATATACCAGTACAAAGTATGAATTTCATATCCTAAAATTTTTGTGATTCCCAATACAATTCCAAAAGCAATTATCGGAACAATAAATCGCAATATTTGAGTAGTTGATTTACTCAATTTAAAAGCAGTAATGGAACCAGCCCAACGACCAATCATCAAACTTCCCCAATACATGGTGATATAGGGTGCAATCTGCGAAGAACCAAAACCGCCGAATTCTTTTTGTTTCAATAGTTCACCGAGGTTACTTCCTATTGCTACTTCTACCCCTACATAAACGAAAATTGCCAGCATTCCCAAAACCAATTGTGGATGCTGCATAGCTCCCCATCCTTCTTTTTCTTTTTTACCTCTTGAATGGGCAAATAATAATCCGCCGACAATAACTATCAAACCTCCAGTCAACCACATCATTCGTTGCTGCTCCAAAGGCTTTTTGATTTTCTCAATGTTTAATTCAATCGCTTTTTGTGTCACAAGTTGTGTACTTGAAAGCGTTTCCATAGAAACACCGTTTTCATCCAACTTCACCTGTTCCAAATCATGTTGTAATTCGATCAATTCTTTCGCTGATTCAGAGCGGTAACTTGAAAATACAGGCGCAAAACAAGCAATCAATAATCCCGTAATAACCAGTAATGTTAACACCGCCTTACGAGCATTCTCAGGTTTTCCTGACGTTTCTCCTGAAACAACTTCTTCTATTTTACCGGAAGGAACCTTTTTCGAAAATCCAAACAAAGCTGCTGTTCCCAAAAACAAGAGACCAACACAAGCATATAAGATACTCACTTTTGAAAGGCTCAATGAAGCGATCATTTCATCGCTGATAGCTGCCGTTGTTCCAAATAATGCCAAAGCAACTACTAAAGGACCGATGGATGTTCCTAAACTATTGATCGCACCACCTAAATTGATACGTGTACTTCCACTGGCTTCATCTCCTAAAGCAATCATGAAAGGATTGGCTGAAGTTTGTTGAAGTGAAAAACCCAGGGCAACGATGAACAATCCAAATAACATTCCTGCGAAAACATTCAAATAAACGGAAATAATCATCGCTACTGCACCGATTGCCGAAAACAATAAACCATATACGATACTTTTCTTATAACCCCAAGTCCCGACAATATCTTTTCCAGAACTGGATCCAGCAATGAACAAAGCCAAAGCTCCAATGTAATAGGCTAAATAAAAAGCAAAATCAATCAACTGACTCTGAAACTGATCCAAATGAAAATAGTGTTTACAAAAAGGTATGAAAACACTATTCCCTGCTGCAATAAATCCCCAGAAAAAAAAGACAGTTGTTAAGGTGGTTAATGCTCCGTAATTCGTTTTATTCGATTGTGTTTGTTCCATTATCTACTTTTTAGCCTGACTAAAGTAAAAATAAAATACTGAAACGTTTATCTAAAATAGTCATTAGTTATTAGTCACTATTCGTTAGAATCTATATTCCAACTGCATTATTCTAATAACCAAGGACTATCTACGCGCTTTCTTAATCATTTTCGGACTTACGGATTTTATTTCTTTGAATTTTCTATTGAAATTGGATAAATTTTTAAATCCGCATAATTCAGAGACTTCAGTTATCGATAAATCCGGATTTTTGATCAATAAACCGCATGCCCGCTCAATTCGAATTTCAATTAAGAACTGGAAAAAAGTTTTATTGGTTCGTTGCTTGAAATAACGACAAAATGCATTTTTACTCATCGATGCAACAGCTGCAACTTCTTGTAAACTAACTTCTTTGTCTACATTTTTCATCAAGTAATCAAAAACAAGACTCATCCTTTTTCCTTCGTTCATCGAAAGTTCCTTGTTGTACAAGAAAGAAGAAAGTTGTTTCTTTTCACTTCTGTTAATGATGTCGAGCAAATTCAAAAACAACTGAAAACGCTGTAACTTAGTAGCCTCTGCAAAATCAGCAAATATCTGTTTGATTTTATCCTGGTTGGAGCAAACCAAGATTCCACGGTCGCTTTCACCCAAAAAAACAGCTAAATCTTCCAAATCGGGTAATGCGAAAAAATCCTTCCCAAAACACTCTTTCGTAAAGAAAATGGAAACCATGGAACAAAGTTCATCACTTTTTAGTACGTGTGGTAAATTTTTACCAAACACAATAATATCACCTTCCTGAAAAGATGTGAAAGTATCGCCTACTAGTAAGTTTCCTGCACCCTTCTCAATTAAGCTGATTTGAATTTCTTCATGTTGGTGAAGTAACTCATATAAGATCTTGTTGCGATCCTCCTGAAACAAAAGAACCTGTTCCCTTGTTTTAAGAATTTTGAATGGTAATACTTTCATAGCCGTATCGTTTTAAGCAAATATTACTACTTTATATTTGATTATCAAAATCAAATGATAATATAGTATCAGTTCTAGCTAATTTATGTAAATATTCGTGTCGTTTTGTGAAAAAATCCAATAAAATAGGTATTATTAAAGGAGATGAATTATAATCATGCAGATATTAATATGATTTTTATCATTTATCCATATAAATGGTAATATAGTATTTATAGCAGATAATTAAATAATACGTTGTTCAGCAGAAATGCTCTAATTTTGGTTTAAAATTATAACAAGATGAGTATAGAATGGAAAGGTGTAATGCCTGCGGTAACTACAAAGTTCACAAGTGATGACAAATTGGATTTGGATTTGTTCGCACTTAATGTAAATGCTCAATTAGAGGCCGGAGTTGAAGGTATTATTTTAGGTGGAACACTTGGTGAAGCTAGTACCCTATTGGATGAAGAAAAGAGAACTTTGGTGAAAACTACCGTCAGCATTGTTGATGGAAAAGTTCCGGTTATTATGAACATAGCTGAGCAAACGACGAAAGGAGCTGTTTTAGCTGCGGCAAAAGCGGAACAAGACGGTGCTTCCGGTTTGATGATGCTGCCTCCTATGCGTTACAGTTCCAGTGAACGTGAAACAGTTGCTTTCTTTAGTGAAGTTGCGAAGAACACTTCTTTACCCATCATGATTTACAATAATCCTGTTGACTATAAAACGGAAGTTACACTTGATATGTTTGAGGAATTATTACAATATGATACGATTCAAGCAGTAAAAGAATCAACGCGTGATATTTCCAATGTAACACGAATGATCAACCGTTTCGGAAGCCGTTTGAAAATCCTTTCCGGCGTGGATACACTTGCACTAGAAAGTTTAGTACTTGGTTCAGACGGATGGGTGGCTGGTTTATGTGATGCTTTTCCTAGAGAAACTGTTGCCATCTATAAATTAGTAAAAGCAGGCAGAATTCAAGAAGCCGTATTGATTTACCGTTGGTTCTTACCACTTTTGGAATTGGATATCAATGCTCACCTAGTTCAAAATATTAAATTAGCAGAAGTTGCGACAGGTATCGGATCTGAATATGTTCGTGCACCTCGATTACCATTAGCTGGTGAAGAAAGAGAACAAGTATTGGCAATCATCGAACAAGGATTGAAAACAAGACCGGTTCTCCCTGAATATGCTGATTTAGAAGAAATATTGCACAATTAATCAATTGAAAAATGATTACAGGAAAAAATTACATCGGAAATAAACTTTCTGCAAAAGGAGACAAAACTTTCCAGTCACTAAATCCGGCATTGAATAGTTCAAACGAATGGATTTTTACAGAAGCTACTTCGGAAGAAGTTGATGAAGCGGTACAACTGGCTTGGGATGCATTCGAAATATACAGAACTGTTTCTTCAGAAAAAAAGGCTGATTTTCTCACTACCATTGCCAGTGAAATTGAAGCATTGGGTGACTCGTTGTTAGAGGTTTATTGCCAGGAATCCGGACTCCCACGAGGAAGAGCTGAAGGTGAAAGAGGTAGAACTTTATTTCAATTGCGTTCATTTGCCAATTTGATTCAGGAAGGTTCCTGGGTGGATGCTGCTATTGATACGGCAATTCCCGAGCGAACTCCTTTACCGAAATTAGACATCCGAAAAATGTCAATTCCCATCGGTCCAATCGTTGTTTTCGGATCCAGTAATTTTCCGTTTGCCTATTCAACAGCTGGTGGTGATACTGCCAGTGCACTAGCATCGGGTTGTCCTGTAATCGTAAAGTCGCATTCCATGCATGCGGGGACAGGTGAGATGGTTGCTTCTGCAATTATCAAAGCGGTTCAGAAATGTGGAATGCCAAACGGTGTTTTCTCTAATCTAACTGGAGGTGGACGAACTGTCGGTGCTCAACTTGTATCTCATCCTTTTGTAAAAGGAGTTGGATTTACGGGAAGTATTCAAGGTGGAAGGGCATTATATGATATAGCTGCTCAACGTGAAGAACCAATTCCTGTTTTTGCCGAAATGGGAAGTATCAATCCTGTAGTTATTCTTCCAGGTGCTCTGCAAAATGATCTGGACAAATGGTCAACAGCCTATGCAGAATCCATTTCAGGAGGTACAGGACAATTTTGTACGAAACCCGGTTTAATTTTAGGAATAAAAGGGGATTTATTATCTCAATATACGGAAGATTTGGGTGCAAAATTGGTAGCTCTTGCTCAGGGTTGTATGCTGCATTCCAGTATTCATTCGAATTTCAATCACGGTAAGGAATTAATTTCTTCTCAATCCGGTGTTAGTGTAGTTGCTGCTTATGAACAGGATGTAAAACCGAATTATGCACAACAACGACTGACAACGGTAGAAGGCAAAACTTTTTTAGCTAATCACACTTTACACACTGAAGTTTTCGGTCCATTTGCTTTGGTTGTCCAATGTGAAAATGAACAGGAACTGGTAGCTGTAATCAAAGCTTTGGAAGGTCAATTGACAGGTACAATCATCAGTGATTCTTCTGAATTGGCCAACTATACAAACGTAATCAGCGCTTTGCAAAACAGAGTAGGCCGAATCGTTTTTAATGGTGTTCCGACAGGGGTTGAAGTTTGCCCGTCTATCGTTCACGGCGGTCCTTACCCTGCATCTTCAGATAGTCGTTTCACTGCAGTTGGAATTCATGCTATCAAACGCTGGGTTCGACCTTTTTCTTATCAAAACTGGCCTCAAGAATTACTTCCTTTGGAATTGAAAGACGAAAATCCGTTGGGAATTATCCGCTTGGTCAACAATATATCGACAGCGAAAGCTATAGAATCAACTACAAAGGAATTGAATATATGATCAGAAAAACATTTTCATGTATAGACGCACACACCTGTGGTAACCCAGTACGCGTTGTTTCAGGAGGTGGTCCTTTTTTAGAAGGGGCAAACATGAGTGAAAAACGTCAGCACTTTTTGCGTGAATTCGATTGGATCCGTAAAGGTTTGATGTTCGAACCTAGAGGACACGACATGATGAGCGGAAGTATTCTCTATCCACCAAGTGATCCTGCAAACGATGTAGGTATTCTTTTCATCGAAACCAGCGGATGTTTACCAATGTGCGGACATGGAACGATAGGAACCGTTACAATCATGATTGAAGAAGGTTTGGTGACTCCCAAAATCCCTGGGAAATTGCGTTTGGAAACTCCAGCAGGATTAGTTCATGTCACTTACCAACAAGAGGGTAATAAAGTAACCTCTGTCCGATTGACCAATATCAAATCGTATCTGGCAGCAGAAAATATTGAAGTAATTTGTCCGGATCTTGGAAAATTAACGGTTGATGTTGCCTATGGTGGTAATTTCTACGCAATTGTTGATGTACAAGAAAATTTCAAGGGTTTGCAAGAATATACAGCCGATCAGTTAATCAGCTGGAGTAGGGTATTGAGAAAACAGATCAATGAAAATCATACATTCGTTCATCCTGAAAATCCAACCATCTGTGGTTTGAGCCATTTGTTATGGACGGGTGAAACGATTTCCGACAAAGCAAGTGCGAGAAACGCGGTATTCTACGGCGACAAAGCCATTGATCGTTCTCCATGTGGAACCGGAACTTCCGCTCGTATGGCACAATGGTACACCAAAGGAAAATTGACCAAAGGAGAAGAATTTGTACACGAAAGCATCATTGGATCTCAGTTCATTGGACGGATCGAAGAAGAAACAACCCTTGACGGAAAAAAAGCAATCGTTCCGAGTATCGAAGGTTGGGCAAAAGTCACAGGATACAACACTATTATCATTGATGAAAATGATCCGTATGCATTCGGATTTCAGGTAATCTGATATATTATTGGCTAGAGACGTTGCAATGCAACGTCTCAACCACAATACAACCACCACAACAATTATTAGGAAAAACAAACAATATGAAAAATTGTGTCATCATAGGAGGAGGAATAGTAGGTTTATCATCTGCCTATTATCTGGCAAAAGCCGGACATAAAGTGACGATCATTGATCGGACGGATATGACCAACGGATGTTCATTCGGAAATGCAGGAATGATTGTTCCATCGCATTTGATCCCGTTTGCACAGCCGGGAATGATGGCACAGGGAATCAAGTGGATGTTCGACAGCAAAAGTCCTTTTTATGTGCAACCACGCTTTAGCATGGATTTGTTCAAATGGGGATTGAAATTCTACCGAACAGCAACAGCGAGTCACGTAGAAAAATCGATGCCGGTATTGAGAGATATTTCTCTTTTGAGCAAAGAACTCTACCAGGATTGGGCAAAACAAACAGATGAATTTTTGTACCAGGAGAAAGGGTTATTGATGCTTTATAAATCAGATAAAGTAGGCGAAGAGATCATTCACGAAGGGAAAGAAGCACAAAGCATGGGATTGGAAGTAGATTTTTTATCGAAAGATCAAATTCCATCCGTTGAAACGGGAGTTGAAACGACTGCAGTTGGAGCGGTTCATTATAAATCGGACGCACATCTTTCTCCCAACAAATTATTTGCTTTTTTATTGACAGAATTAGATAAATTGGGAGTAGAAATCTCCAAACAAACCGAAGTTCTAGATTTCAAAGACAACAGAAATGCGATTACAGAAGTCATTACCAATAAAGGAACTTTCGCTACTGATGAAGTAATCATTGCAACGGGTGCATGGAGTCCGGAATTGGCAAAAAAACTTGGAATTTCCATCTCACTCTTACCTGGAAAAGGTTACAGTTTTACATTGAAAGATCAATTCCAAAAACCAGTTGTACCTTCTATTTTATGTGAAGGAAAAGTTGCTGTAACACCGATAGGAAATGATTTGCGTTTCGGTGGAACGATGGAAATTACGCATACGAAAGATACTAAAATCAACATGAAACGTCTGGAAGGAATTTTATCGACTATCCATTCATTTTATCCGAACCTTCAATTCGAAGATCCCAAAGAGAAAGATATCTGGTTTGGTTTTCGCCCTTGTACCGCAACGGGTTTACCGATTATTTGTCGATCAGACCGCCATTCTAATGTCATTTTAGCAACAGGACATGCAATGATGGGTTTGAGTTTAGCACCTGCAACAGGGAAATTGGTAGAGGAATTAGTCGACAATAAAAAAGCTAGTATCGATTTAGAGGTTTTGCATTATTGATCTTGAACCACTGAGAACACCAAGGTTTACAAGAGGTTCACAAAGCAAAATTAATGAACTCTGAGTTAAACTTTGTGACCTCTGTGGTTATATCACCCTACCTTCTCCTCCAATTCTTCAGAAGCATCAGCCGACAAATTCAACATGGATTTTACCGTCGAGATAATTCCGTTTGTATCGAAACCACATTCTGCTTGTAATTCTTCAACTGTTCCATGGTGTACATATCGATCAGGAATTCCCAAACGAACTACTTCAGCAGCGTACTTGTGGTCTACCATGAATTCGATAACGGCAGAACCAAATCCACCCATGACACAACCGTCTTCAACCGTAATCACTTTCGAGAATTTTGAGAATACTTCGTGTAGCATCACTTCATCGATCGGTTTCACAAAACGCATGTCATAATGTGCAATAGAAACACCTGAACCTTTGAAGGATTCAATAGCATCCTGCGCATAATTACCTGGATGTCCAATCGTAACGATTGCAATATCTTCACCGCTCGTCACCTTTCTACCTGTGCCAACTTTGATAGCTTTCATCATCGTTTTCCATTCGGTCATCACACCGTTTCCTCGTGGATAACGAATGGAGAATGGCCCCATATTTTCTTGCTGAGCTGTATACATCAAATTACGCAATTCAGCCTCATTCATCGGCGCTGAAACAACTAAATTCGGAATGCAACGCATATAAGCCAAATCATAAGCTCCGTGATGAGTCGCTCCGTCAGCACCTACCAATCCTCCTCTATCCAAACATAAAACAACGTTCAAATTTTGAAGTGCAACATCGTGCAATACCTGATCGTAAGCGCGTTGCATAAAGGAAGAATAAATATTACAAAACGGCACCATTCCCTGCGTCGCTAAACCAGCTGAAAAAGTCACAGCATGTTGTTCGGCAATTCCAACATCGAAAGAACGTTCAGGCATTGCTTCCATCATGATATTCAATGAACAACCTGATGGCATTGCGGGAGTGATTCCCATTATTTTTTCATTTTGTTCAGCTAATTCCACAATCGTGTGACCAAAAACATCCTGGTATTTTGGTGGTTGTGGGGCTTTAGGAACAATCTTGACAATTTCACCCGTTTCTTTATTGAAAACACCTGGAGCATGCCATTTCGTAGGATTTCCTTCTTCGGAATATTTATATCCTTTCCCTTTCATCGTTACAATGTGTAACAATTTAGGACCGGGGATATCTTTCAAATCCTGCATTACTTTCGCCAATCCAATCACATCGTGACCATCAACCGGACCAAAATAACGGAAGTTAAAAGATTCAAATAAATTACTTTGTTTCAGCAATGAGCCTTTGAGAGCCGACGAAATTTTGGAAGCAACGGTTTGTGCATCAGGACCAAATTTCGAGATTTTCCCCAATAATTTCCATACCTCATCTTTTACTTTGTTGTAGGTATGTGAAGTCGTAATATCCGTCAAATATTCTTTCAAAGCACCCACATTCGGATCGATAGACATGCAATTGTCGTTCAAAACAACCAACAAATTGGCGTCTTTTTCAAATCCGGCATGATTCAAACCTTCGAAAGCCATTCCGGCAGTCATTGCACCATCACCGATAACAGCAATGTGATGTCGATTTTTTTCACCTTTCTGATGATTGGCAACAGCCATTCCTAAAGCAGCAGATATAGAAGTCGAAGAGTGACCAACACCAAATGTATCGTATTCACTTTCCGATCGTTTCGGGAATCCGGAGATTCCACCTTTGATTCTATTTGTATGAAAAACAGAACGTCGTCCCGTTAAGATTTTATGACCATACGCTTGGTGACCAACATCCCAAACCAATTGATCATAAGGTGTATTGAAAACATAGTGAAGTGCAACCGATAATTCGACAACTCCAAGGCTGGCTCCAAAGTGACTGTTTCCTATTTCAGAAATCACATCCACAATGTATTGCCGTAATTCATCAGAAACCTGAGGTAAATCCTCCATTTTGAATTTCTCTCTTAAATCACTTGGAACATCGATTTGTTCTAAAAAAGGACCTGCTTTGTAGTCTGCCATAGTTTTTCTATCTCAAGCAAATTTATTGCTTATTGTCGGTTATAACAAATAATCAACTGATTTATTTGACGGTGGTGGGTTCATTATCATTTTTTAACAATCATAAAATCGATTTAGATAGAGGGATTTTATACAAAACCCCTCTACTCCATTTTATCAATATTATTTATACCACTCCTGCACTTCTTCCAATTGAAGCGCATCGATGTCTAACTTATTTTTCTTTCTATATCCGTTCAACTGCTGATGAACGGCTGTTGGTTTAGCTTGAAGCAAATCTTCCGTTGAACTATATCCTGCTTTGAAAACATGTTCAGCCCATTCTTTAGGAACTCCAATTTTTTTGAAGGATTCCAAATCAGGGCCTGACTGAAACTTTTCCTGGCGCATCTGTGGGAAGAACAATACTTCCTGAATCGCAGGATTGTTCGTCAGGAACATTAATAATCTATCCATTCCTATTCCCAAACCTGAAGTCGGGGGCATCCCGTATTCCAATGCTCTCAGGAAATCCTGATCAATGAACATCGCTTCATCATCTCCTTTTTCAGAAAGTTTCATTTGCTCTTCAAAACGTTCACGCTGATCGATCGGATCGTTCAACTCGGAATATGCATTTGCAATTTCTTTTCCACAAACCATCAACTCAAAACGTTCAGTCAACTCGGGATTATCACGGTGAACTTTCGTCAATGGACTCATATCCTTCGGATAATCTGTAATAAAAGTCGGTTGAATAAAGTTTCCTTCACATTTTGCGCCGAAAATCTCATCGATTAACTTCCCTTTACCCATGGTTTCGTTGACATCAATTCCCATCCCTTTAGCCGCTTCTCTCAATTCAGCTTCAGATTTTCCTGTGATATCAAACCCTGTAAAATTCTTGATCGCATCCGTCATCGAAACACGGGCGTAAGGAGCTTTGAAATCAACTGTATGATCAACAAAAGTCGCCACAGTTGTCCCATTCACCTGCATCGCACAATACTCCAATAAATTCTCAGTAAATTCCATCATCCAGTTGTAGTCTTTGTAGGCTACATAGATTTCCATGGCTGTGAATTCAGGATTGTGAGTTCGGTCCATTCCTTCATTTCTGAAGTTTTTGGAGAATTCATACACGCCATCAAATCCACCAACGATCAATCGTTTCAGATACAACTCATTCGCGATCCGCATGTACAAAGGCATATCCAACGCATTGTGGTGTGTAATGAACGGTTTTGCTGCTGCTCCACCAGGAATTGGTTGTAAAACTGGCGTTTCAACTTCCATGTAACCAGCTTCATTGAAGAAGTGACGCATGGCATTGAACAATTTTGTTCGTTTATAGAAAACATCTTTCACCTGAGGATTTACCACCAAATCAACGTAGCGCATTCTGTAACGCAACTCAGGATCGGTAAACGCATCGTGAACTTTTCCTTCAGCATCCACTTTCGGGAGAGGTAATGGTCGGAGTGATTTACTCAACAAGGTGAATTCTTCCACATGAACGGAAATTTCACCCACCTGAGTTGTGAACATATACCCTTTGATCCCAATGAAATCACCCAAATCGAGTAATTTTTTGAAAACATCATTGTACAAAGTTTTGTCTTCACCCGGACAAATTTCATCCCGGTTGAAATATACCTGAACTCTTCCGGTCGAATCCTGAATCTCAGCAAAGGAAGCTTTTCCCATTACCCGCTGACTCATCATGCGTCCCGCAATACACACCTTCTTCTTATCTTCAAACTTTTCCTTTATGCCTGCTGCATAATCAGTTACAGGATACAAATCGGCTGGGTATGGCTCGATACCCATCTCGCGCAATTTTTTCAACGACTCGCGGCGCTGAATTTCTTGTTCGGAAAGTTCTATTACACTCATTTTATAAATTTTGAAGTCGCAAAGATAGCTTTTTAATGTTGAATTTTTAATGTTTGATATTGAATTATAACATCAAAATGCCAGTATAAATTCATCTTTCAACATTCAACATCAAAAATTCAAGTTATCTTTGCAGCATGGATATTAATACAGTAAAAGCACTTCATATTATTTTTGTGGTCAGCTGGTTTGCGGGACTTTTCTACATCGTTCGTTTGTTCATTTACCACACCGAAGCCCAAGAACGAGATGAAGTGGCGAAAGAAATTCTGTCGAACCAATACCAGATCATGGAGAAAAAATTATGGTGGATCATCACAACTCCAGCAATGATTTTAACCATCGTATTCGGAACATGGATGATTCTTTTAAATCCGGATTATTATTTACATGCCGGGTGGATGCACATCAAATTGACATTTGTCGCTCTCTTACTGGTCTACCATTTTGTATGTCAGAAAATCATGAACAACTTGAAAAAAGGAATTTTCACATGGAAATCAAACGGATTAAGAATGTGGAATGAAGTCGCAACATTGGCTTTAGTAGCTATCGTTTTTTTGGTTGTAATGAAAGATTCTCTGAACTGGATCAAAGGAACTATCGGATTTTTTGCCGTTGCCATCGGATTGATGATCGGTATAAAAATTTATAAACGATTTAGAACTAAATCTTAGACTCAAAGAGATAAGACTTCAAGAAAAAAGACCAATTATTGGGATCAATTAATATCCCCTTGACTTTTTTATTAGATAAACCTACCACGAGTCTTATGTCTTCTGTCTTGAAGTCTTCTGTCTAAAAAAATACTATATTTACCAATCAAAATTAGAACACATGTACAACAATATTCTTACCGAACAACGCGGACAAATTCAAATCATTACGATCAATCGTCCAAGTCAGTTAAATGCTTTAAACAAAGAAACAATTGACGAGTTAAACAAGGCTCTTACGCATGCTAATGAAGACAAAGGAACCGGAGTCATCATCTTAACCGGATCTGGAGAAAAATCATTTGTAGCTGGTGCAGATATTAAGGAATTTTCGGATTTCAGCATAGAACAAGGAGCGAAACTGGCACAGAACGGTCAGGCAATATTGTTCAATCACATCGAAAATTTATCTACACCGGTTATAGCAGCCATCAACGGTTTTGCATTGGGTGGAGGATTGGAATTAGCCATGGCTTCACACATCCGTATTGCTTCTTCAAATGCACGTATGGGTTTACCGGAAGTTTCTTTGGGAGTAATTCCGGGATATGGCGGAACACAGCGTTTAGCACAATTGGTTGGTCGAGGAAAAGCGAACGAAATGGTTTTCACAGCAGGAATGATCAATGCAGAAGATGCTTTGAAATGGGGATTAGTGAATCACGTTGTTGAACCTCAAGATTTAATCGCAAAAGCAGAAGAAATTGCAGGAAAAATATTGAATAATTCACCATCAGCAATTGCGTCAGCTATTCGTTCAGTGAATGCCAATTACAACGACGGAATTCACGGTTATGATGTAGAAATCGAAGAATTTGGAAAATGTTTCGGAACAGCTGATTTTACAGAAGGTACAACCGCATTTTTAGAAAAAAGAAAACCTAATTTCAGAAATTAATGTCCAACCCGATAAAAAAATTATTGGGTCAAACTGCCATTTACGGCTTGCCAAGCATTATTGGCAGGATGTTGAATTTTCTATTAGTTCCTATTTATATTGCCGCTTTTGCATCAGCGAAAGATTATGGAGTTGTGTCTCAATTGTATGCTTGGGTTGCATTTCTGGTTGTATTCTTAAGCTTTGGAATGGAAACAGCCTTTTTCCGATTCCTTCAAAATAAAGAGGATAAAAATCAAGTCTTTTCAAATAGCTTTCTAACAGTAATTGGAATCAATATACTATTTTTTCTATTGATTATCACCTTCAATCAAGAGATAGCCAACACCTTAAAAGTAGCTGAACATACTGAATTTATTGTACTGCTTGGCGCCATTGTTTGTATCGATGCTGTTTCTTCTCTTCCACTTGCAAAACTGAGAGCAGAGGAAAGAGCAGCGAAATTTGCCTTAATTCAAACTGTATCAATTGCTGTAAATATTGGCTTGAATTTATTTTTGATGCTTGTCGTTTTCGACAAAACAAAACCAGAAGAAGGCGTCATCTTTATCCTTTCAGCAAATCTCTTTTCATCCTTAGTTAAGCCAGTATTTTTATACAAAGATTTTTTAAACCTTAAGTTTAAGTTCAATCCTCAATTGGCTAAAACAATGATCATATATGCATTGCCAATTATGATCGGTGGATTAGCCGGGATCGTTAATGAAACCATTGATCGGATTTTACTACTGAACATCCTTGACAACGGCCGGTCTGAAGCTTCACTTAATTACGCAAACTCACAGGTCGGTATCTACAGTGCGTGCTATAAATTATCTATGCTGGTCACCATCATGATTCAAGCCTACAGATATGCTGCTGAACCTTTCTTTTTTGCGCAACTCAAAAACGATGACAAAAATACGATCTATCGTAAAGTCATGAATTATTTTGTGGCCGCTGTCTGTGCAGTTTTCTTACTCGTATCGTTAAATGTTGATCTGATAAAAGTAATTTTCATTCCTAATAAAGACTATTGGGAAGGACTACGTGTGGTTCCTATATTATTACTTGCCAACGTCTTTTTTGGAGTCTATATCAATCAAAGTATCTGGTATAAACTGAGCAATCAAACACGATTTGGTGCTTACATAGCTATTGCCGGTGCTATTCTTACCATCGCTATCAATGTTATTTTCATTCCTTCCTACGGATACATGGCAAGTGCCTGGGCTACTATGATTGTTTATGCATTTCAAATGGTAATGTCTTATGTATTAGGCCAAAGGTATTATCCGATTAAATACAATCTCAGGAAGTTTTTCTTGTATTTGGGATTAGCCATTTTCTTGTTTTATATCGCAGGAATTTTCCATTTTTCAGAAGGATCAATAGTGAAAATATTTGTAAATAATTTACTGATCTTAATCTATATAGCCATCATCTGGTACATGGAGAAACCTGTGAAAAGTAAAGTTTCGAAAATGTCGTAGATATATGTAGGGACAACTCGCGAGTTGTCCCTACATATATCTCCATTTTTTTCATTATATTTGGCGGTTATTGAAATACATTATAGATGCAAGTTAAAATTATAAATTCTTCTCAACATTCTTTACCCACCTACGAAACGGAAGCATCTGCAGGAGTTGACCTTCGGGCAAATTTAACGGAAGCAATCGTGCTTAAACCTTTTGAAAGAACTTTAGTCAAAACAGGGATCTTTCTTGAAATTCCAAAAGGATTTGAAGGACAAGTTCGTCCCCGCAGTGGATTGGCTTTGAAAAAAGGGATTACGGTATTGAATTCTCCGGGAACTGTTGACGCAGATTACCGAGGTGAAGTCGGAGTAATTCTGATTAACTTGTCGAATGAAGATTTTGTAATTGAAAATGGTGAGCGAATTGCTCAATTGGTTTTTGCAAAAGTGGAACAAGCCGAGTGGGTTCGTGTAGAAGAATTAACCAATACCGAAAGAGGTGCTGGAGGATTCGGAAGTACAGGAATAAAATAAATTGACATTAATTGAGAGAAAGTGAGATGCATTTCATAAATCTTTCTAATACATAAAAATATGAAAGTAATTGTGCCGATGGCAGGAAGAGGAAGCCGTTTACGTCCTCACACATTAACCGTACCTAAACCTTTGTTACCAGTTGGAGGAAAACCGATCGTTCACCGCTTGGTGGAAGATATTTCAGCGATGTGCAGCGAAAAAATTGAAGAAATTGCCTTCGTTATTGGTGATTTCGGAAAAGAGATCGAAGACGAACTGATTAATGTTGCCGAAAAACTGGGGGCTAAAGGCTCTATCTTCTACCAGGACAAAGCACTTGGAACCGCACATGCCGTTTTATGTGCAAAAGAAGTTTTAGATGGTCCAGTAGTTGTTGCTTTTGCTGATACACTTTTCAAAGCTGATTTCAAAATCGATCAAAATGCAGATGGTGTTTTGTGGGTAAAACAAATTGAAGACCCATCAGCTTTTGGAGTTGTAAAGTTGGATAACGAAGGTAACATTACTGACTTTGTTGAAAAACCTTCAGTGTTTGTATCGGATCTGGCCATGATTGGAATTTACTATTTCAAAGATGGTGCTGCTCTACGAAAAGAATGTGAATATTTGATTGATAACAATATCATCAAAAGTGGCGAATACCAGTTACCCGATGCTTTAAGACGATTAACTGAATCCGGGAAAAAATTCAGACCCGGTGAAGTAACCGAATGGCTCGACTGTGGAAACAAAGAGGTAACTGTTGTAACCAATCAACGTGTACTTGAATTTGATCGTGAAAAAAACATCGAAATGGTACATCCGGATTCAAAATTAATCAATTCCATTATCATCCCTCCCTGCTACATTGGGAAAGATGTGATTTTAGAAAACTCTATCGTTGGTCCTCATGTTTCCTTGGGTAAAGGTTCGATGGTCACCAATTCTATTATCAAAAACAGTATTTTACAAGACAATGCGATCATCATGGACGCTAATCTGAAAGACTCAATGTTGGGATCAAATGCGAAATACAAAGGTTTGGCTCGAGATTTGAGCTTAAGTGATTATTCAATTATTTCGTAAAAAATTCATGAAGGTTCAACAGTACATCTACATAAAAAATCTTTTCTTCTCCTGTAGAGGAATTAAAATTTACGTGGCTACACTAGTGTTGTTGTTTTTTCTTTTTTCGTGCGGTACTCACAAACAGACTAAAAAAGAACCAAATTTAGTACAAAAAGAAGCTGTATCTGTTCAGGATTATCCTTACATCGAAAAATTTCACGAAGGATTACGATTCAAAGCTAAAGGAGAAATTGATAATGCGATTAAATCATTGAATTATTGTTTGACAGTTCGTCAGGATGATGATGCTGTATATTACGCTCTATCTGAATTGTATGAGCAAAAAAAGGACTTTGAAAAATCAGTACAGAACATTGAAACTGCTGTAAAATTAGCTCCTGATAATACGTGGTATACACAAGAAATGGCTTACCTCTTTTTTGAGCAAAATAAGTTTGACAAAGCATTAGAATCTTTCGAGAAATTAATTAAAAAAGAACCGGGAAATGTTGACTGGCTCTATGCTTACGCTGAATGTCTTGTTCGACTTGGAAAAAATAAAGAAGCAATCAAAGCATTGGATAAAACAGAAGAACAAGTTGGAAGACATCCTGAATTTGCCATTCAAAAATTCAATCTGTATCTGCGGATGAAGCAACCCAATAAAGCGCTTCAAGAAATTGAAAATGCCCGAAAAGAATTTCCAGATGAACCTCAATTGATAGGTACTTTGGTCGATTATTACTTTCAAACACATCAAGAAGCCAAAGCAATTTCCATGCTCGAGCAATTAACCATCACCGATCCGGATAATGGAAGAGCTCACCTTGGTCTGGCTGACATCTACCGTCAACAAGGAAAAAAGAAAGAATATTTGTCCGAATTGAAAAAAGGTTTTGCTTGTGACGATGTTGCAATCGATGCTAAAATGAAAATATTAATCGATATGTATGATGCTCCATCTAAACTTCCTCAGGAAGCCTACGAATTGGTCGACATACTCGTGAAAAAATACCCAACAGATGCCAAAGCCTATTCCATTCAGGGAGATTATCTGCTAAAAGCTGAAAAAACTACTGAAGCATTGAACTCTTACAAACAAGCTGTGAAATATGACAAAACCAAATTCACAATTTGGAATCAGGTATTGTTGATGGAATATCAAGCTGGAAATTACTCGGATTTGTATTTGGACAGTAGAGAATGTCTGACGCTTTTTCCGTCTATACCATCCGTTTATTTACTGAATGGAGTTGCTGCCAATCAACTTAGAAAATACGACGACGCTGAAAGTACACTTCAGGCCGGTAAAGAAATGGTTGTCAATGATAAAATTGTTGAATCCGAATTTTATTCTCAATTAGGTGAAGCTTATTTCGGTTTGAAAAAATACACTGAAGCCAAAACAAACTATGAACCAGCATTGACAATCGATCCTAGCAGTACTGCTAACATGAATAATTTTGCTTATCAACTAGGGTTGGCAAAAATTGATCTGGATCGAGCAGAAGAATTGATCAAGACAGCCAATTTAATTTCTCCCAATCAAGCACATTTTTTAGATACTTATGGTTGGATTCTATTTCAAAAAGGTGAATATCCAAAAGCTAAAGAACAATTTGAAAAAGCTTATAATTTGAATTCAAAAGATCGGGTAATCACAGAACATATGGGAGATATTGCATTCAAATCTGGTCAAATCGATAAGGCCGTTGAATTTTGGCAAAAAGCAAAAGCACTGGGATCTACCAATAAAAATCTGGACAAAAAAATTGAAAAGAAGGACTACTATGACCCAATTTATTAAGACAGTTAGCTATCTAGTGGTATGTCTTCTTTTTGTTGCTTGTGCGGCTACGAAACAAACGGATGATTTGGTAAAACTGGATCGGCGTAAAACGAATGATATGCTTTCCCTTCTAGATAGTATTTCTATTCCCAAGCCCAATTTCTTTTACACAAAAATAGATACCGACTATAAGGATACCAACAGGCATGTTTCTTTTAAAACATCTCTGCGAATGGTAAAAGACAGCGCTATCAACCTGTTGATTACCTATGCCAAAATTCCTATCGTTAATTCCATCATTTCGAGAGATACGCTTACCATTGTAAACAAAAAAGACAAATGTTTCATTCGTGAGGATTTATCTTATCTGAAAGAAACATTCGGTGTGGATTTTGAATACCATAATCTCGAAGAAATCTTCCTTGGAATTCCATTGGATTACGATAAAGATCAAAAGTATTTTCAAATTCATGACCCCTACAATTATATTGTATCATCACATCGAAAAAATAAAATCAGAAGATCCGAACGAAAATCAAAGGAAGACATTGTTATTAAATACCTTATTAACAATAGCTTTACACATCTAAAAGGGATGGAAGTCATTAGTCCCTCCGATTCTACAGAAATTTATGTGACTTATAAATCACGCGAATTAATTGATAATTATTCAATTCCCCGTGAAATGAGCATTCAAGTAATTACGCCTCGCAATAACATTTTCATCGAAATGTCGTATGACAAAATTGAAATAAATCAAAGACAACCCTTAATTTTGGTAATACCGGAAGGCTATGAAAAGTGTGACTAATAAAAAATACGGGATAATTGCCTTGGTGATTCTATTATGGAACTCACCACTTTTCGGGCAATCTACCAGTGAAAAGTTACGCAAAGAACAAGATCGATTGGAATCAAAAATATCCAACACTAAATCCTTATTAAACAAAACAAAATCAATCACAGAAGCCTCACTGAATGAATTGAAAATTATTGATAACCAAATCAAATTCAGGGAAGAATTACTAACCAATTTTGACCATCAAATCCGGGGAGCAGAATTGCTCGTAACTAAGAAAGACCGACAAATAAAAGAGCTTCATGCTAAGTTAAATCGATTAAAAACTCAGTACAAAAAGTTACTTCTTTATGCGTACAAACACCGGAATAAATACGGAAAAATGATGTATATTTTCTCCTCTGACACCTATTATGAAGCTTTAAAACGAAATAAATACCTAGGGAAAATTTCGGATCTACAGAAAAAACAATTTCTAATGATCAAACAACATCAAGGTTTAATCAAAGAGGAAATCACATCCATCCAAAAAGAAAAAACGCGTAAACAGCTGGTACTGGAAGAAAAAAAGAAAGAGAAGGAAGACATTCTTAAAGACAAAGAAAAACAGCAGGAAGTTTATCAAAGCTTCAAATCGAAAGAAAATGAGTTAATGGCTCAATTGCAGGAAGATGAACGCAAAAAGGAACATCTGAAAGCAAAGATAAATGCGGCAATTCGAAAAGAAATCGAAGAAGCAAATATTCGTGCCGGAAAAGCTGCTGCAGAAGCAAAAAAGAAAAAGGAAGCAGCTGAGGCGAAGAAAAAAGCAAACAAAGAATCCTCTGCAGCGACATCAAAAACAGAAACGAAAAGTACCTCAACAACAGCTGAAGAGAACAAATCAATTGCTGAAGCAAAAGTTGAAACAACTGCAACAAAAAAGGAGGAAGTCTTTTCAGAAACGAAAGAGTCTGCTGCACTAGGAAAAAACTTCGAAAGTAACAAAGGAAAACTTCCCTGGCCGGTTGATAAAGGAACTATAACAGAAGGATTTGGAAAAAATCCCCACCCGACTTTGGACAATGTTTATACCAATAACAGTGGAATTGACATCAGCGCCCCAAGAAGTGCACAAGTCAGGGCAGTATTTGAAGGTGAAGTAACGAGTGTATTGAATATTCCTGGAGCTGGTAAAGTAGTCATCATCAAACATGGAAACTACAGAACGGTATACACTAATCTACAGGATACATATGTATCAGCAGGTTCCAAAGTAAATACAAAACAATCAATAGGATCATTAATTGTGATGCCAAACAATTCGGTTTCAATTGCACACTTTGAAATCCATCAAGTGGTTGGATCCAACGTGCAATGTATGAATCCGAGTCTTTGGGTGGCACATTAAAAATTAAAAATATACAACTATGAAAACTTCTTTATTATTTCTATTACTGAGTGCATTCTCTTTTTCTGCATTTTGCAATTCACCTGAACCAAAATCTTCCTTATATATGTCATCAGAAACCAACAACGATTGTGATTTTAGCAAATACGCTCCAGTCACTGGAAAAGATAAAAAATGCTACCTCAATAAATGTTGGGCTGAAAAAAAAGGAATAAAAGTTTCAAAAGAAGGTTACAAGAAAAAGCATTATAAAAAAGAGGATGTATACACCTGGCCAATTGAAGATGTATGTATTCCATCGGCGAAAGAGCAGCCGACCTTGAAGGATTTGGAAGACGGGACATTTCTTTACAAATATTCGGACAGAGAATTTCGGGGAACACCCAATCGTTGTCGTTGCCTGCCAGGTTCAACCCTTATTGATACACCAAGTGGGGATGTTGCTATCAATCAGCTGAAGGAAATGGATTTGGTTTATTCAATATCTGATAAAGGAGAAAAAATCATTGTTCCTATTAAAATAACTAATAAAGTTCAGATTTCTGCTCAGCATTCAATGATTGTTTTGGAGTTAGCGGATGGCAGAAAATTACAGGTTACTGCAGAACATCCATCTTCTACAGAGAAAAAATCCTTGGATCAATATGCTGTTGGTGAAGAATTGAACGGAAGTAAAATTATCACTAAAACCATCGTTACTTATACTGAAGAGTACACGTATGATATACTTCCAGACAGTGAAACAGGTACTTATTGGGCAAATGGAATCTTGATTGGAAGCACATTGACTACTTTCAGTCGAATTATTCAGTAGTTAATTTCCTCCCAAACTTCCATTCATCAAATCCTCTTGGGAAATCGTCTCATAACCTTCTGGGATTTTCATTTCGAACAAAGAATCAATTTTTTTTCTGTCTAATTTTTTCTCAAATTCCTGAACAATCATTGTCATTTTAATTCCATTATTATTGAGGTCAAACTCCATAGGAAAACCTGGAATTTGGTCATTCAGATAGGTCTGTCCTTTCTTCGCAATTTCAATTTCTGTCGTATACCAATAGATGGATTCAACACCTTCACTATCGGTCAATACAGCTTTTTTACACTTGAATCCTTGAATTTCCTTCGTTTCATCGACCAAAGTAACAACCGGTTTTGGAATCGAATCGTCTTGATTGGAAGCCATCTCTGATAGTTTTGATTTCATAGCTTTTTGCCCCATCATACCTCCCATCAATAACAAAATTTCATCAGTCGAATTATTGGAAATCGTTACCACAGACATCATTGCCCCCATAGTCATTTCGGAGCGGGTTTTATCTTTTGAAAAATAAACATCCATCGTTGAACCTTGCATCATCGAAATAACCATTTGCAACTCAGGATTATCAGTTGAAGTTGAGATTTTGTAGGAAATATGGCCTTCCGATATTTGTCCAAATAAAGAATTTGAAAAGAAAGTGATGAAGAAGATAGATTGAAGAAATTGTTTCATATTGAAAATAATTAGTTGCGTAAAAGTACAAAAAGATAAACGTACAATATTCATTTGTATTTTAACTTTTATACCAAATGATTTCTTTCATTTTCGTTGTTAAAAAAAGTTAACCTTATACTAAAGCCGACAGTTTGCGTTACTTTAGTTGCAAACTTATTATTTGTGAAGAAAATACGGGTCAATTTTATTTTTGTTTTAGTCGTAGTTGCTATGCTGGCTTTATTGGTTATCCAATCGTTCCAGACTGCTCAGTTATATGATAGAAAATCGACACAATTCAAAAGTAAAGTCAACACTTCTTTGGAACGTATTGCAATTCGACATGAAAAAGCTGAAGACATTCGCAGGTATATGCACATTGTAAACCGTGATTTCAGTGGTCAATACAAAGACATATTAAAACAGGAATTTCAAAATTTACTCTCTGCCCAAGAATCTATTTCTATTCGAGATACATCCGTTTTTGAAAACGGCGAAATGCAAAGCTATTTGGTGATCCGGGGGAAATCATTTGATTCATTATCTGGTTTAACTGCAGAACATAAAGTACTGGCTCGCAATGTAAAACAAGTAAGAGACTTATTTAAAAACCAAACGAAAAATATCGTAAAAGGGGAAGGTGGAAAGTCATCTGTAGCAATCCAGCTGGATCAGCGCGTACTAAAACAGATTTTCAAAAAGGCAAAATTCGTCAACGATATGATGACGGAAGCATTCCGTTACAATGTGTATGAAGAACCTGAAAAAAGAGTTGATCTGGAATTTTTAGATTCTGTTATTTTTCATGAGTTCAAACAAGATGATTTGCCTTTGGATTATATTTTCATGGTGACCAATGAAGAAGGTAAACCTTTGAATTTTCAATTAAAATCAACAAAATGCAGCAATTTATGTCGCGTAAATAATTACCGCAATGATTTAGACACAACAAAATCTGCTAAAATTGGACTTTTTCCGAGTAATACATTGGATGACAACATCATGCTTCATGTATATTTCCCAACTAAAAGCTCTTTTCTCTTAAAAGAAATGTGGGGTTCCATGTCCATCAGTTTGATGTTAATGATTCTAATCGTTATCGCATTGGTATTCATGTTCAGAACCATTTTAACACAAAAGAAACTTTCTGAACTGCGAAGTGACTTTATATCCAATATGACGCATGAGTTTAAAACACCAATTTCAACCATTTCATTAGCCTGTCAAGCCTTAAATGATCCTGACATGATGAAAGGAAGTACCACATCAATTGAACCCTTTGTAAAAATGATCAACGATGAAAATCAACGATTGAGCTTATTGGTCGAACGAATTCTGCAAAGCGCAGTAATGGACAGAGGGGAATTGAAATTGAAAAAGGAAAACGTTCTACTCAACGAAATCATTCATGAAGTTGCGTTCAATGCTCAATTTCGATTAAAATCACTTGGTGGTAAAATCGATTTGGATCTTCCTTCCGATTTAATCGAAGTGTACGCAGATAAAATGCATTTGACAAATGTGATTTCGAATCTGGTGGATAATGGAATAAAATACAGCGAAGGAGTTCCGCATGTAACCATCAAGTTGGAAAAAGAAGGAAATGCCTATCTCCTGAAAGTGAAAGACAATGGAATTGGTATTGGAAAAGAACATTTGTCGAAAATATTTGATAAATTATACCGTATTCCAACGGGTAATTTGCACAATGTGAAAGGATTCGGTTTGGGTTTGAGCTATGTAAAAGCCATTGCACAATTGCACGGCTGGAACGTTACGGTTAAAAGCATCCTCGGAGAAGGTTCAGAATTTACAATTAAGATAATAAATTGATTATGAGTAATAAATTAAACATTTTATTGGCCGAAGATGAAGAAAATCTTGGGAAATTATTACAAACCTATATGGAATCAAAAGGGTTCAATGTTCATCTAGCTCAAAATGGTAAAGAAGCATTCGAACGTTTCAATGAAGCAAAGTATGACTTTTGCATTTTTGATTTAATGATGCCGGTAATGGATGGTTTTACACTTGCTAAAGAAATTCGTGAAATTGATCGTAAAGTCCCGATTCTTTTTTTAACAGCAAAAGCATTGAAGGATGATAAATTAGAAGGATTTGCAGCAGGAGCAGACGATTACCTGACTAAACCTTTTTCCATGGAAGAATTGCTAGCGAGAATAACAGCAATTTTAAGACGAGTTGAATCAAAAACAGATGCCAACGATAAAATAGTAAAAGTCGGTAAAATAAACTACGAGCCCGATTTAAGAATTTTACATCTTTCGGATGGAGACAAAAAACTGACAACCAAAGAAAATGATTTGTTGATTTTATTAGTAAAAAACCAGAATGAAATACTAGACCGCCAAGCGACATTAAGAGCCATTTGGGGAGATGATAACTACTTCAATGGCAGAAGCATGGATGTCTATATTGCGAAACTGCGTAAATTATTGAAAGAAGACGAAGCCATAGAAATCATGAACGTTCATGGGAAGGGATTTAAGTTTATTGTGAAATAGACTCAAGACGTTAGATAACTCCCGATACTCGGGACAAGTTACGCTTTAAGACCTAATTTATAGGGCCCAAATAGTTGATGAGTTCGCCATGTTTGATCATCCAGGTTTATCGGGATTTCAGGCTTAAGGATCAATACATAATCAGATCTCATAGTTCCCATTGAAAATGGTCTTAGGTCTTCAAGCCTAAACTCTAAAAAAACAGTAATAATTCCCTAACTTTTTCTACTTTTGTATCGTTTATAAAAGTGTGAAGAATTCAATAAAATATATCTTACAGAAAGTACTGGGATTTCAATTCTATTTGTACGTCTTCTCCTTGTTTAAAATTCGCACACTGCGTTCAGATTCCAATGAAAAAGATTTTTTCCATTTTCTGTCCTTGCTAAAGGATGGTGAAGGATCTGTTTTGGATGTCGGCGCAAATATTGGGATAATGACCGTTCATTTGGGACAGCATTTGCCTCATTCTGTCATCCATGCATTCGAACCAATGCCAACCAATATCTCGGTATTAAAGCGAGTTATCGCAAAATTCAATCTAAAATCAGTAAAACTTCATCCAGTTGCACTCGGTGACACCATAGGAAGTGTGAAAATGGTCTTACCTGAAAATGGTAAAACCAAAATGCAGGGCTTAAGTCACGTGAAACATGAATCGATTACCGAGTGGAATGATGGTGAAGAATTTGATGTACCATTGACAACACTTGACAATATTATCAATTCCGAAAAAATTCAAGGAATTAAAATTGATGTTGAAAATTTTGAATATTATGCATTAAAAGGCGGACGACATATGCTCGAAAAAGATCATCCGATCATTTATGCTGAATTATGGGAAAATCAAAACAGAGTCAACTGTTTTCAGCTCTTGAAAGAACTTTCCTACAAAACCTTTATTGTAATTGAAAATCAACTGGTTCCTTACGATGAATTAAGACATAAAAGTCAGAATTTCATCTTTATATCGAATTAAGATTATCCTTTAATGCAGGGAATAGACCGTTTTACTTTATAAGAGAATGCAAAAAAAATTCATTTCAAATTTAGTCTTAATGGTTTTCCTCAACCTGTTGGTGAAACCGTTTGCTATTTTTAAAATTGATGCTGTTGTTCAAAATAGAGTTGGTGAGGAAGAATATGGGCTGTACTTTTCATTATTGAATCTTACCTTTCTCTTCAATATATTGATGGATTTGGGAATTAACAATTTCACCACCAAAAACATATCGCAATACCCACATATTGTCTCTCGATACATGGGGAAATTGTTTTCATTTCGATTACTCCTGTTTTGTGTTTATTCAGTAATCACCTTGGGCTTAGGTATAATCTTAGGGCACCATGGAAAAGCAATATATATGTTGCTTTTCTTAATTTTTAACCAATTTCTTGCTACACTCATTTCTTACTTTAGAAGTCATTTCGCTGGATTTCTATTGTTCAAAACCGATGCTTTCATCTCTGTTTTAGATCGACTCTTATTGATTTTATTTTGCGGACTACTTTTGATTTCATCTTCTCAAACAGGATCGTTCAAAATTGAATGGTTTGTCTGGATTCAAACTTTATGCTACAGTGTTACAGCAATTATCGCTTTTATTCTACTTGCTAAACAAATTGGACTTCCAAAATTCTCCTGGCACTGGTCCTTTTCAAAAGCGATTGTCAAAAAGAGTATTCCTTATGCCCTACTGATTTTATTGATGATGGTTTATACGAGAAGTGATTCTGTAATTCTGGAACGATTACATCCCAATGGAGATTACCAAGCTGGAATTTATGCTCAGGGATTTCGTTTATTAGACGCCTTTTTTCTCTTCGGAATGATCTTCGCTAACTTACTTTTCCCACTGTTTTCCAAAATTATTCGTACCAAAGAATCTGTTATTCCATTACTGATTACAAGCGGAAATCTTCTGGTTGGTGGATCTATTTTACTTATCTCTTTTTGCTATTTCAATAGTGAATTTGTTATGTCATTGATCTACGACAAAAACATCGAACAATCTATTCCAAGTTTTAAATGGCTGATGTTAAGTTTTATCGGAATGAGTTCAAGTCTCATTTTCGGAACACTATTAACCGCCAATGGTAATCTCAGAATATTGAATATCTATTCGTTCATAACGGTTATTGTCAGTGTTGGACTCAATGTTTTCCTCATACCCAAATATGGTGCAACCGGAACTGCTTTTGTTGCCTGTATCACACAATGTTTCATCGCCTTGATCCAATTTATTTACTGTGCAAAAGAATTTCAATTTAAGTTTTCGAGTATTATACTGCTTCGCTATCTATTTTTTGTTGCTTCGGTCATTGGAATTTTTCTTGTCTTTCAAAACATCGAAATGGGTAGCAGTAAATTAATCATCGAATTGATTCTTTGTGCTTGTACATTATTCATTTTCAAAATGATCGATGTAAAAAAACTAAAAACTCAATTCAGATCAGAGTCATAAAAGCTTCTCAAAAATTTGGCAATTTTCGACAGTATCATATTTCATCTTCAAAAAGGAAAGTCGATTTTCAAATTCTAGTACCGTTAAATTATGATCTTGTTTTTCCTTGATATTCAGAAGAAATTCATCGGGTGTTTGACAAACAATTGAGACGCCACCTAGATCAGTTCCCTCAACCATTTGAGAATTCACCAAAACATGACCTGAAGTTTCTAACGCATGAAGCAATTTCAACTTTACACCTGTCGATTGGTCACTGACCAAAACATGGATTCTCGCTTTCTGCAAAAGTTCATCCAAATCGGTTTGGGAAGGATTTGGGATTATTTCCATACCTGCTTCGGCTACATATCGGATGAATTGTTCCGAAGGATTTTTTCCTGCAATTTTTAAAGGAAGTATCGATTGATCCTTTTTCCAGATGTGTTCAATGATCCATTTGACTGCTTCTACATTTTCAACCACCGATAAGTTTCCGTGAAACAAAGCATAGCGATCCGTTTCTTGATATCCTGAATCGCTGATTTCCGGAATTGAAGCCGGTAATACATTCACATTTGGATTTATTTTTTTGGAATGATGTACATCCCCTTCGCATATACACAAAATAAAGGACGCATATTTCAAGATGGATTCATAATCTTCCAATTTTTTCGCTTCCTGCCTGAAATAAATTCGCTTCAAAAATCCTGATTTATCAGCCAAGGCTCTATAATATTCATGCTCAATATTGTGTGTGCGGACGATGGTTATTTTTTGTTGAATTTTAGGATTTTCCAATACCCAAGTGCTATGCAAGCCTTCCAGAAGAATTGGATGAGTGTCGGCTAACAAACGCTGCAATAGTTCAGTAGATTTCCGGGTTTCAACAATAAATGGTCGTTTACTGAAAACCTGCAACAACCGTTTTGGTCGCTGGTAATAATGTACTTTTTCGGTAATCTCTTCCAGATGTGACTGCATTCCACGGCCATATTCGTAGCAATGAAGCGTAATTTTATATCCCAATTGATGCAACGCCTTTATCCGGTAATAAACATCTATTGCTCCTCCGTAATCCGCTGGATAGGGAACATCAAAAGAGACGATATGAATCTGCTTATTTGCCAACTTTCGGATAAATTTGTTTCAATACCTCTGTTTCCTTCTCCCAATTTTCAATCTCCTTCGCTTTCAAGCAATTTGACTTCAATTCGTTCAATAAAACCTCGTCATCCAATAATTCAGTAAGCAATTTCGCTAAATTTTGAGGTGTAAAATCGTGAATGATTTTCCCGACATTGTGCTTTTCAATCACTGCCGAAATCTCAATCAAATCCGTTGCTACAACAGGAGTTCCGGTATAGATATAATCAAATACTTTATTGGGAAGCGAGTAGCGATAATTCAGGTTGGTTGATTTATCCAAGGTCAAACCCAAATCAGCAAAATAAGTGAAATTCATCATTTCAGCATAACTTCTTTTCCCAAAAAACAAGACTTTATAAGACAGCTGATTTTCCAAGACATACTTCTTCAAATCAGGAACCACATCGCCATCTCCTACGATCATAAGAACCGCATTTTCGATCCATTTCATGGCTTCAACTGCTTCTTCCGAACCGCGATCTATATTGATTCCAGCGCCTTGAATAATAATCAGTTTTTTATCTTCCGGAATGCCCAATTCGCTTTTCGTTTTCAATGCTACTGGATTCCACAACGGTGAAATGTTACGAACCACTTTAATCTCTTTTCTGTATTTATCCGAATATAATTTTGCGATCGACTCGTTAACGGTATAAACAGATTTTAATTTCGGAAAAATGGAAGCCTCAATGCCTTCCCAGAATTTCTTGACTTTAGGCCGATGAATCAATTCCGGAACTTCCGTAAAATATTCATGTGAATCGTAAACTAACCTACTAGCTGGTTTGAATTTACTTGCAGTATAATTCGCTAAAAGTGTATCCAAATCATTTGCTACCAACAAATCCGAACGATGAAAAAGCAAAAAAATGAAAAGGCGTAAATTGTATTCGGCATAGAACTTTGCCCCTTTATCAAAAAACAATTTCATCCGTTTCGTCGCATAAGGACGTTCCAAGACCAAGCTGTTTTTTCGCAAACGTCCCACTAAAGTGACTGAATAACCCTGACTTTGTAGCAAAAGACACACTTTGTGCACACGCTGATCTGTGTACAAATCATTGGTCACAGAAACAATTGCCCTATACGATCTTGCCATGCTTCAAAATTAATACAAATCCACGAATAGAAGGGATTTTACTTAACGTCAACATCCCGATGATTCAATAACACAAAGCACAATGAGATGAAAAATGTATTGGTGGGCATAAAGGTATTCGATTTGGTTAAAAAAACATAACCTGTCTGCAGATGAAATTGCCAGATTTTATAACCAATCACAGGTGCAAAACCTACTTTGTTATGTGTAAAATCTGTTCGTAGACAAAGATTCCCGCCATAGGTGAAATTCAACCTTCCTTTTTTATGCCAGTAACCCAAATCGTAACCCAAAACACCACCAACAAAATTATAATTTATGCCAAAATGAAGAGCATTCGTTGAAGGTTTGGATAATTTTATTCTCTTCCATTGCTTTTCCATTCCTAATTCATACACGTCATACTTCCCTTTCTGATAACCAAAATAGGGACCGTATTTTTTTACCGTAACATCCTTCTTTAATCCTTTGAAACTGAATTTTTTCTTCTCGTTCAATTGACCGAATGTCCATAAGGTAACCAATAAAAAACATCCAATTAATGCACTACTTTTCCGCATACTCATCATGAATTTCTTTTATTTTCTTTGCATCACTCGCATCAATTCCAAGGCTATCTGCTATTTCTTTGGCTCTCAATACCTGCTCAACCGTCAAGCCCGTACTATCTGATTCTTCTTTAAACGCATTTTTTAGAAAAATAGTACTTTCAGCTATTCCCGGAATCGTTTTGGTTGAAACCTCTTTTACTGGATTATACAACAATGATTCCGCTTTGCTGTTTTCAGGAAAGAAATTATTTTTTTCATCGTAAGATTCGATTAAAACAATAAATACACTGACAAAATAGGTCATTTTCAGAACTCCGAAAAATACCCCGAGACCTTTATTGACCGGAGTCAAATTGGTTATTTTAACCACACGTTCGATGGCTTTTCCAGCAAAATAAACCATCGCCCCAACTGCCAGAAATGTAATCGTGAATGCAACAACAGGAACATACTTGGAGGACCATCCGGCTGATTTTTTCAAAAAGTCCGCCACAAAATCTGAAAAGTGGATTCCGGCATACAGACCAACCACCAATGCCAGCAACGTAAAAACTTCAATAATGAGGCCATGCTTGAACCCTTTCCATCCTGCATAAATCACAGGTACGATAATCAAAACATCGATAAAATTCATGAAGGAAAATTAGAACAAAAAGCAAAACGATTTGCTTGCCAGCGTTCAAATTCTGAACGGTTCATTGTTAACGAAAATATTGCTTAGTTTTACATCCATGAATTAATCTGCATTTTTTCAGTATAGTAAATTCGTGCATTTGAGATACATTTAAACAACAGATGAATAGAGTAATTAATGGAATTGAAAGAATTTGGAAAGAACTTTTTCTGATTGTTTTGTACCTCTTTATTCTGAATAACTACATTGGAAAACCTGAAACAACAATCAATGCAGATGGAATCGGTTATTACGAATACCTGCCGTCGCTCTTCATCCATCATGACCTTATTCGAAATGAAGCTAAGCAAACCGAAAATCCTGCATTGTACCAGCGCGTCAATAATCTCGGGCTCTATGTTGATTATCAAGGATATAAAATCAACAAATATCCATGTGGGACTGCACTTTTAGAATCGCCTTTTTTTGCATATACCTACTTTACGACTAAACATAAGTACAACTCAGAAGACGGATACCAAACCCCTTTTCATAAAACAATTTTTCATGCCGCCATTTTCTACTTATTTCTGGGAATCTATTTTCTCAAGAAACTTTTGGAAGAATATGATATCAAAAAATACTTGATTTTTCTGACTCAACTGTTACTCGTTTTCGGAACTTCCATCACCAATTACACCAATTTTGATGCAAGTTTTAGTCACGTATACTCTTTGTTTGCGATCACTGCATTCTTGTATTTCACCAAATATTATTTCAAAAATCTGACAATCAAACACTATTATCTGGCATGTGTGTTTTTTGGCCTGATTCTTTTATTGCGGCAAATCAATCTGGTTGTATTGCTTTTTATTCCTTTCCTAGCTGGAAATTATACCCATCTCCAAGTTGGAATTTCATCCATTTGGAAGAAACCGAAAAAGTTACTCATCGGAATTACCATCGTTTGCACGGTCTTTTTCATCCAATGCCTGATGTGGTATTTACAAGTAGGTCATTTTTTGGTTTATTCCTATCAAGGAGAAGGCTTTAATTTTCTGGATCCACAAATCATGAATGTATTGTTC